>JAQBYK010000005.1 GCA_027622635.1 bacterium | reverse complement strand
CTACAAAGTCAGATCCTTGGAAGGACACAGGTCTAACGGGAGAACACTTCGTAAGAGCGGACATTCAGCTGGATAATTTCTTCCAATCATATGTAAGCATTCAGTTTAATGAAGAAGGCGGGAAATTATTCGAAGAAATAACCGAAAGAAATGTAGGAAAACCTATAGCTATTTTCGTTGGAGGAGATTTAATTTCAGCTCCAAATGTAAACGAAAAAATTTCCGGAGGAAGCGCTCAAATCACAGGACAGTTTACAAGTGAGGAAGCTCAAGCACTCGCCAGAGACCTAAATACCGGAGCAATCCCTGCGCCGATAGTCCTAACAGGAGAATACACAATAGGAGCAACTCTTGGGCATGAAGCCTTAACCAAAAGCCTCTGGGCAGGTTTAGTGGGATTAATCCTAGTTATGGTGTTCATGCTCCTTTACTATCGCCTTCCAGGTCTGGTCGCAAATGGCGCCCTTCTTATATACGGAGTCATTTTAATCTTCTTAATTAAAGCGGAATTGCACCTCGGCATCGCACTCGGCATATCTTTAATAATTTTCGGCTTCCTTGTAAGTAAAATCGTAAATAACAAAGATTCCGGTTGGGAAAAACTTCTCTCCTTTGTACTAAGTTGTTTCGGATTCTTCTTCTTAACATTCTTACTAAAAACCGGAGTTGTAATTACCCTTGCGGGTATTGCAGGTATTATTTTATCCATAGGAATGGCCGTAGATGCAAACATTCTAATATTTGAACGTTTAAAAGAAGAATTAAGAGAAGGCAAAACTCTCGGATCAGCTATAGATAGTGGATTCCACAGAGCTTGGAGCGCAATTCGTGACTCAAACTTTTCTACTCTAATAACATGTGCAATCCTTTTCTACTTTGGTAGCTCAATAATTCGTGGATTCGCATTCAACCTTGCAGCAGGTATTTTGGTATCCATGTTTACAGCTATTACAATCACACGAACACTTTTATATAGCTTTGTAGGAAAGAAAATAGCGGGAAACCTGGTAGTATTCGGAGTTAAAGAAAAACAAGCAAAAGCTGGATTCAAATTCATCAAAAATTCCAAAATATGGTTTTCATTTTCAGGTCTAATGGTAGCTGTTTCCGTAATAGCAATGTTTACCTTCGGTCTAAACCTTGGCATCGATTTCAAAGGAGGAACTTTACTGGAATTCAACTTTGAAGAAGCGGTAACAAAAGAAACATTAGTAAATGCTCTACAAGAAATAGAAGACAACAAAGAAGCACCTACACCGACAGCAGCAGCAGAAGTTGAAGAAAGCACAGAAGATCAATTAGTATTAAGCGCAAATAAAACCGGCCTACTTGATCTAAGTGGAATACAAATAACCGAATCAGGTGAAAACAGTTTCATCGTTAAGACAAAATACTTAACTTCTGAAACTCACGACCAGTTGATAGCCCAAATGAAAGAAAAACTTCCTAAGTTTACAGAACCAAGATTTACAACTATTGGGCCGGTTATAGGAAAAACATTGCTTCACAAAGCGCTTGTCGCAATGATTTTCGCACTAATAATGATTATAGTATATGTGGCTTTCGCGTTTCGAAAAATACCTAAAGAAGTTAATCCATGGAGATTTGGAGCCAGCGCAATTGCTGCATTGGTGCATGACGTCGTAATCGTGACAGGTGTCTTCGTAATTCTGGGACAATTCCTGAATGTGGAAATAGACGCATTATTCATAACTGCAATGCTTACAGTATTTGGTTATTCAGTAAATGATACAATCGTAGTACTGGATCGTTTAAGAGAAAACTTGATACACAATTCAAGTGATACACTTGCAGAAACTGCCGACAAAGCCCTTAATGAAACTCTAGCAAGATCAATCAATACATCTCTTTCTACATTACTTACACTTGTAGCTATACTTTTATGGGGCAGCCCGTCAATTTTCTACTTTGTCCTGGCGCTAACAATAGGTACAACTATAGGTACTTATTCATCAATATTCCTTGCCACACCATTACTGGTTAGATGGAATAGAAAGAAGAAACACACAGAATAAGTTACACGCGCCCGTAGCTCAACTGGATAGAGCACTGGTCTTCGGAACCAGGGGTTATAGGTTCAAATCCTATCGGGCGTACCATAAATATCATCTAACCCTATAACCTATGGCAGGAGAAATTCTAAGATCCACAAATCTCAAAGACGCAAAAGAAGAATTGCGCAATATTTACAAAGAGAAAAGCAATGAATTCAGTGAAATCTCAAAAGAAGACTACGAAAAGCTCGAACCATCAGAAAGAGAAGATTCCGATAACCACCTAAACGAAGAGAAATTAGCTAAAGAAGCGGATGTTATAGATCTGGCTTACTACAAATACCTTCCGGATCGAAAGGTGGCCTATCGTATCATTCTAAAACACAAGGATGGCGAAGAAATGCACGACTATTTCGCAGTCATACCGGATATGGCTTAAACTAAGTTCTTTCTAGTTATTTCAGATTTTTCAACCGGCCTATGTATTCGCACTGCATTCATCATATTTGAAAAAACTCGTAATCCTTGATCATAGCTAGCTTCAGAAAAGAGACCATCACAAACAGTATGAAGAAGTAGATCCAATATTTGCGCCCAATGTTCATCATATTTATCCTTCCAAATTCCAAGTACTTTACGTACAAAATCACCGCCACGAGCCTTGAATGCAACAACATATCGATCCCTATGCTGTAATACATGGTGATACAGACCTTCCTGTGACATAGCTATAAAATCAAAGGCCACCTCAAAAGGTGCGTCATAAACAACATCGTTAATATCCAAAATATCCCTCACATGGGTAATTCCGTGTTCTATATAAGAATCCACAAAAAAATCTTCAGCCTGGGTCACAGTCTTATACAAAAGATTATGATTAAATGCCAAATAGTCGAAAATAACCTTCCACTCAGCTTCTGATAAACCCAATTCCTCTCTTAAATGGCTCGGACCATCTTTAATATACCGTTCAATCAAGGAATCTTCCTTTCCTTTGGCGTGTCTCAGAACCAGCATGTTTTTAGTCTGTATATTCATAGTGTTGATTAAAGCCTGAAACTATACGCCTTTTCGGGACAATGTCAATAGTAGTATTGACAAATCCTCATAAAAGGTGCAAAATCCCAACTTAACCCTGTTTAACCAATGAAAAAAGCACTAATTACATTTCTGTTAACACCTTTAATTCTTTCAGCATGCTCAATTAAAGAAGAAGGACAAGAAAAAATTATCAGAGAAGTAACACCTATAAAAGAGGTGGAAATCTTTGAACTGGGAAAAGACCAGGCACTTCCTACATTTAGCAAAAGTGCAACAACTCACTCCTCGGAAGTAGCCTATATAAGCCCACAAATACCGGGCCAAATAACAGAGATCAACGTAGAAATAGGACAAACAGTAAGAAAAGGCGACACACTTATCACACTGGGGGAATCACTAAGTACAGATTTGATCGATTTGCAGTATAAAACAGCACAACAGGGTGAAATATTAGCGGTTAAAGGTAAAAACAACACCATAATTGCTACAGAATTAAGCCTCGATGCAGCAGAAATTGCCGTAGAAATGGCAAAAGATGCATATAAAAGCTCACTCAAAGCAAAGAAAAATACACAAAATCTGGCATTAAACCAATTGGATAACAGCAAAATAGAGCTGGATAATGCTGAAAAAGCCTACATAAATGCTCGTGATACCTATTACATTGCCCGCGACACACTTGAGGACACTGAAGACGGAAACGAAGACTTCATTGATGGACTGGAAGATATTTTTGATAACCTGGGTGACATAAATATAGACCTGGATTACGACCTAATCAGCAATCTGGAAGATCAATTAAACACAACTCTTACACAATCAGAAATGCAGGTCGCGAATGCCAAACTGGCAATGGAAATTGCAAAGAACAGAGTAAAGCAAGCGGAAATTGGAGTTCAAAGCATAAAAAACACATATTATTCACAAGCAAATCAGTTTGAATTAGGCATCAGCACTTCCCTAAATCAATGGGATCTGGCAACAGTTCAATTCCAGAGTGCACAAGCAGCTACAAATCTACAAAACATCGCTGCGGAATCACAGTTATTGCAAGCAAACTCAGCAACAGATTCAGCCACGCTAAACAAGGATCAACAAACAATCAAATCCCCTATTAATGGAAAAGTAAGCTCAATCGCTGCACTTGAAGGAAATTTAGTTGCACCGGGTCAAATTCTATTAAAAATAGAAGACCCGACACGATTAACCATCAAAACAAGCCTAAGTGAAAAAGAAAGCAAACTCATTTCAATTGGAGACAAAGTCAAGATAAGAAATGGGGACAACTCAACTACAGGAAGAATTTCCAGCATTAGCCCAACACTAAATGAAATCACAAAGAAAATTGATATAGAAATCGAACCCGAAAGACAAAATGATCAAATAATAGCTGAATCCATAGTGGAAATTGACTTTTCCCCACAGGCAAATCAGTCTCTATTTATACCACTAAACAGCGTCCTTATCGATAAAGGTCAAAATTATGTAAGAATAGTTGATGAAGAAAATCGTATACAAAAAATTCCCATCACGAAAGGACAGATTATCGGAACTTACATAGAGATAATTTCAGGCCTAAAAGGTGATGAAAGAATCGTCAAAGCTGGTAGCAGTTTTTACGAAGATAATGAAAAAGTGAAAATCAAGACTTCTGGAAAAGTTTACCGATAAACAATGATGTTTTTTATTAAAAGAAGGTCTATTTCCTGGCTTCTGGCAATGTGGATTATCATCCTGGGCGTAGTTTCTTTACTTACGATTCCACGTGATATTCAACCACAAATCGATATCCCAATTAGTACAGTTGCCACAGTACTACCAGGAGCTACACCCTCTGACACCGAAAGTCTATTAACAGAGCCTCTTGAAAATAAAATAGAAGGTTTACAAAATTTGAAGAAAATGACTTCAAATTCAGGAGTCGGATTTTCATTGATTGTAGTTGAATTCGATGCAAATGCCAATCTGGACAAATCACACCAAGACCTAAAAGATCTGGTAGAACTAGCCAAAGTAGACCTGCCAGATGACGCAACAGAACCGATTTTAACAAAGATAGAATCCGATTCGGTTGCTGCAATTTCATTCTCACTCACAGGAAACAGGGAAAATTCAGGGTTAACCGAAATTGCCAAATTGGTTCAAGATGAATTGGAAAAAATCCCGGGAACATCAAAAGTTAACCTTATTGGAGGACAAAATAAAATTGTTGAAATAAAATTAAATCCGACAAAAACATCCGGCTACGGATTAAATATTCAAACGGTTGCCGACATCATTAAATATTCATCCCCAAACGTACCGATAGGGATAATTAGTTCAGACGAATTAAATTATTCTATAAGAATTGACAACAAGTATAAAAGCATAGAAGAAATACAAAACATTCCGTTATTTGTGGCACCCGATGAGAATTCAACCATAATCCTCTTATCAGATATAGCAAATGTAAGTGAGTCCTTACCGGAAGCAGAAACATTTTCAAAACTATCGGTAAATGGAACAGAATCAAAAGAAACAATTACACTTCAAGTTTTCAAGAAAAAAGAGGTAAATGTACTAAACGTTGTTGATTCATCCAAGGATAAAATAGAAGAATTAAAGAAAAATGTACTTCCGAAAGACATAGATATAGCCATCAGCAACGATAACTCTGTATTCATTAGAACAGATTTAGGAATCCTGACCAGAAGCGGAATACAAACAACTCTACTTATAATCCTAATATTATTCCTGGCACTTGGTTTCGTTGAGGGTTTCATGGCAGGCTTATCTATCCCACTCTCACTTCTATTTGCGATTATCCTGATGGACCTCGGAGGAATGACAATCAACAGCCTTACTCTATTTTCTCTGGTTATTGCACTAGGCCTCATGGTGGACAACGCAATTGTCATAATGGAAGGGATTCATGACAATATGAAACGTGGAATGAGCTCCGAAAAAGCTGCAGCCGAGTCTGTAAACACTTATAAATGGCCTCTAATTGCGGGAACATTAACAACAATTTTCGCATTTTTTCCCATGTTACTGGTTAGTGGAATCGTAGGAGAATTTTTGAAATCACTACCACTAACAATTTCTTCAGCTTTATTTGGATCCTTACTGATTTCATTAACCATCGGTCCATCCATCACCGCAAGACTTCTAAAAAATCGAAAAGTGGATGGAAGAAAGACATTGTTAGAACCATTCTTCAATTGGATGGGCAATATGTTTCATAAATTGATCTACTACATAGTTCTAAGTAGATGGGCAAAAGTCATGACACTGCTAATAGCATTGATCTTGTTCATGGGAAGCATGGCATTACCTTTAACCGGAACACTTAAAGCGGAGATGTTCCCAAGGACAGACATGTTTTTCTTCATAATCAACATTGAAACTCCAAATGGAACAATAATTGAAAAAACAAGAGATGTAGTAGAAGAAGTTGAAAAAAAGCTTTATGAAATGCCTGAAGTTGAAAATTTCTTAACAATAATCGGAACAGGTGACCCTCAGGCAGCCGTAGATTTGGTTGATTTATCAGGAGGCAACGAATCTAACCTGGCAAACATAACAGTAAATCTGGTTCCAAAAGAAGAAAGAGAAAATGCAAGTTATGAAATATCGGATGAGTTAAGAAAAACATTTAAGGATTTTCCAAAGGGAAAGATAACAATAACAGAACTCTCGGAAGGACCACCGGGGGACTTTCCAATCACAGTCAGAATCCAGGGAGAAGATCTTGAAGAACTCGAAGAAATTGCAAATCATATCAAGACAATTATAGCGGCAATCCCAGGCACTATAGATGTGGAAACGAGTATGAAACCGGGACTTGATGAATTCAAATTTACACTTGATAGAAACAAAGTAGCCTACCATGGACTTTCACTGCCACAAGTTGCAAATTTAATAAGAAGCGGTATTCAGGGAATACAATCCAGCACAGTAACAATCAACGAAGAAGAACTGGATATCCTTGTCAAATATGACCTTCCAAAAATAAACAATAAGACTAATTTAACAATCAATGATCTCGAAAATATAGAAATATTTTCGCCTAAAGGTTACGCAGTTAATCTCGGACAACTTGGGAATTACGAATTCACGAAAAGTCTTTCCTCAATCGCGAGAGAAGACAACAAACGAATAGTAAAAATAGTTAGCGAGCTACAAAAGGACATCAATCCACTTGATGTAACAGAACAAATACAAGAACAACTCATCGATTACGAAATACCATTAGGATACGAAATAAGCTATGGCGGTGATCAACAAGAGGTAGAACAATCTTTCCAGGATTTATTCAAATCAATGATAGTAGGAATCATCTTGATTGGATTCACCCTGGTACTCATGTTTAATTCCTTCTGGCAACCATTCATCATCCTACTAACACTGCCTTTAGCCATCATAGGCGTATTTCCGGGACTTTATTTAATCGGACTGGAGCTGTCATTCCCGGCATTTTTAGGAATTGTTGCTCTTGCGGGAGTCGTAGTTAATGACGCCATAGTTTTGATAGATAGAATAAATCAAAATCGAAAAAACGGCATTGAGTTTAAGGAATCAATCGCAGAAGCCGCAAAGTCGCGCTTACAACCGATTGTAATAACAAGTATTACAACCATAGTGGGGATTTTGCCTCTCGCCCTAACAAACGAATTCTGGCAGGGACTGGGATTCTCACTAATCTTCGGACTCGCAATGGGAACAGTTCTCACATTAATTGTGATACCGGTATTGTATTACATTTTTGAAAGAAGAGGCTCAAAACAACAAACTACCTAAGCAACAGCAGGGTTGTCTAAATTCGGGAAATTAACCCTCATAAGGTTTTTCAAAGGTACAAACTTCACAAAAGTACAGTCAGGCTTCCTTGCCAAATAAAGTGAAAATGGGATTTCATTTACCTTAGAGCTACTGGTTTTTCCTGAAGAAGTTCTATGACTCATTTTGTAAGCATCATTCCCTCTCCTCTCGTACCCGGGTGGAACTTCATCGCCTGCGGCCAAAGAAATTCTTTTTGGTCTCACGTCCGCACCGGAATGATACATCATTATTCTTCCATTAACGTCCTTATAAAGCCAAAGAGCATGATTATGCAGACCAGCAGGAGCACATTCCCCCACTTCAAGATATTGGCCAACCAGGGAATCACAATTTGATGGATTTATGCGCCTAACAGTGACCATTTGTGAATCATCAAGAACCATGGATCTCAACCAATTGAAACCACCCTTAAAATCACGAGAACCATCTCTATAAGCTCCCCAATAAAAATTTTCGGCAGGTTTTCCTCCCTGTCTCCCACGTTGTAATCTTAGTCCACTATCTTCAAAAGCTTTCATAGCCGCTCCAACACAACTATTCTTTATTCCCCAATCCTTCTTACCCGGTCGCTTAATATAAACAGTACTGTGATACCAAGTCCCCATTCTCGCATTCATATTTGCATAAATATTTCGAGCTATTTGCATAATTCTATCTCTATACTCTGGCATAATGTCCCCTTTTGCGACCAAAGCATCATAATGAGCTTTTAAAGCAGCTATTCTGGCTTCTGTGCGTCTCAGTATATCCTGTGTTGGCGCGGCAATTTCTCTCTGCTCATAACGAACTTCGCCCTGATAACTACCGGGATTTTTCAATTGTTGAATCTCAGCCCTGCTTTTAGGTTTATGCCTTGTCCGGCTTTCCTTAACACTCTTATCAAATTTGATTTCAGCTCCAGTTAGAACTGCATACTTCTCAATGACTTTCTGTATATCAGCGTCAGATGCTCCTGTATGTTCCGCAAACAAATTAAATCTATCTAAAGCATAGGCCTCAAACTCTCCGGTATAATGTTTATCCTTGGAAAAAGCGCCATTCCTAGCTTCAAATTTGGATTCAGCATTTTGTATATAACGAGCGGAAATATGCAAAAACTCATAATCATCACTTATGTCATTACTTGGATCACCTTTGACCACCACTAACACTGCTTCTAGAAAATGTGCATCAACACCAAAGTCACGAGCAACACTAAGTATATCCTTCCTGGTTAATTTGCGTTTACCATCCGGCCCATCAATATTTTCATCACTCTCTTTATATGAATCTCCAAATTTTTCAGAATATTCCTTCTCCGCAGAATAATTTTCATTCTTCTCACCAACTACAACTCTACTTCCATTAAATATGGCTAAATAATTTCCCTCACTATAAAAACCTTGATTTCCCTTACGCTTATAAACGATACCACCAACGGACATCGATCTATATTGAGGTGGTGTCAAATCTGCAAGTCCGATCTGATATTCAAGCCGAAGATTACTTCCAAAATCAAAAACCAGAAGAGCCCCATCTTTGAGTTCATCCCAGGATTTAATATTGGAAACTAAAATCAATCGATCCTCTATTGATAGATTAAGAAAATCTCTCGGAGAAATTGTATCCCGTTGTCTTTCAAGATTCTCATAGTAAGACGAATCCTTTTCATCCTTGACTTCACTTACTCTCTTCTCGATATCAATCAATTCTGCTTCTTTCTCAGTCAAATCGATCTCTACTCCTTCCTTTGGCTTACAAATCTCATGTTTCACTCCACCCTTCTCTACTTCCTCAATCTGAAGTTCAATCCTGGCATACCAAAGCAAAAATTTGAGCTCAATCAAAGATCGTCTGGCTTCAAGCACAAACTCTTTTTTCTCGTTTGGTTTTAACTCTTCAAGCTTAGCAAAATGGGCCTTCAATTTATCAAATCTCCGATTAAAATCTGTTATTTCAAACAGATACTCTTCCTTTTCTCTATCTTCCATTAATTTTTCAGCGACCTCGGTTGCACGATCACCAGAAGATGGTTTTTCTGCTTCAATAAACTCCTCAGCAAGGTTCCTTCGATCTACTGTCGATTTTGATTTCGGTTTTGCCACTGGTTTAACTGGTGGTTTCGCCTTTTCTGCACCATCCGGAGGTCCTGCCATAAAGTATATTTACAAAATCTTATAATTATAGCAAAGAAATGCCCTTTTTGCAAGGAGCTGTGCTATATTCTTCCCATGGAATTCGCAGAAATAATTTTTCAACAAAAAGTAGGTTCAGAAAAAAACACTCTTACATACGAAATCGGTGATCTTGAGCTTCAAATCGGTCAATTGGTCAAAGTCCCTCTCCGAAAACAATGTAAAACAGGTATTGTATGGGATCTACACAACAAAAAGCCAAGCTTTAAGACATCTCCGATAAAAGAACTTGCTAATGACAAAGCTCTTCTTTCACAGGGACAAATAAAACTAATAAAATGGATGGCTGATTATTACTTTTGTCCCATATTCAAAATTCTCAAATTATTCATACCTAAAAGAGTTTTTGACTCTAAACCAATTCGAGAAACAAAATATAGTCAAGCAAAGAACTGCGAAAAAATAAGAAAATCTAAAGCAAAAAAGCTCTCAAAAGATCAGGAAACTACGCTCAAAACAATTATTGATTCTAAGAAAGAAACATTCGTAATTCATGGAATTACAGGTTCAGGCAAAACTGAAGTTTACTATCGTCTGGCTGAAAATTTCATAAAAAAAGGAAAACAAGTTTTAATTTTGGTCCCTGAAATTTCACTTACCCCACAAACAATAGAATATTTCGAAAAAGCACTGGGCATTCGACCTACAGTGATAAACAGCAAAATATCCGAAGGGGAAAAGTATCATGCATGGAATTCAATCTGGCGGGGAGAAGCCAAAATCATAATAGGATCTCGCTCAGCAATTTTCTGTCCATTTCAAAAACTTGGATTAATTGTAATTGATGAAGAACATGAAAACTCCTACAAACAAGAAAATGCGCCACGATATTCAACTCATAAAGTTGCTGAAAAAATGCAGGAAATTTATAAACAATCAAAAAAATCAATAAAAATAGTGCTAGGCTCAGCTACTCCCAGCATCGAAACAGTTATCAAATTTGATAAATCCACAATTCATCTCAAAGAACGTATTGGCAAATCCGTACTACCTGAAATCAAAATTGTTGACCTCCGCGATGAATTTAAAAAAGGAAATTACTCAATATTTTCAGATGATCTGAAAAAGGAAATGATAGAAACACTCGGAAAAAAAGAACAGATAATCTTATTTTTAAACCGCCGCGGATCAGCATCATCGGTAGTTTGCCGAGACTGCGGCTACAGTGAAAAATGCAAAGGCTGCGACACAACTCTCACATATCACGCACGCACACTTGGAATTCCATCCTTAATTTGTCATCATTGCGGAGAAATAACACCTCCACCAACACTCTGTCCAATATGCAAAGGAGTAAATATTAGATTTTTAGGAATAGGCACTCAAAAAATAGAAACAGAACTCGCCAAAGAATTTCCAAATGCTCGAACTCTACGAGCAGATAAAGATACAACTTCCACAAAACACGGTTTCGAAGAAATTTACAAAAAATTCCGAAATAACGAAGCTGATATACTTGTAGGAACACAAATGATTGCAAAAGGACTACACCTCCCCAAGGTAAATCTGGTAGGAGTGATTCTTGCAGACATTGGCTTAAACATACCGGACTTCCGAGCAGCAGAAAGAAATTTTCAACTTATGACACAAGTGGCGGGACGTGCAGGACGAACTGAAAAACCGGGAAAAGTAGTCATTCAAACTTATAACCCGAATCATTTATCCCTAATTTGTACACAAGAACATGATTACGAAAAATTCCTCAACTACGAACGCACACAAAGAAAACTAATAAAAAATCCGCCATATTCCAATCTTAGTAAATTACTAATTCAAGAAAAATCCCTTCAAAAATGCCAAGAAATGGCAAAGAAAATCGAAGATCTATTATGGAAGTTTGCAAGAGAGGAAAAAATAACAGATGAAGTAGAAATAAATTCCTATCCATCATATCTGCTACGACTCCGAGGAAACTATCGCTACATCATTCTAATAAAATCTACAAATAAGCAAAACAAAACTCTCCTAGAAAAACTTCCCAAAGAATATATAATGAACCCAAATCTCAAGATAGACATTGACCCCATCTCCATAACATGAAAACAGTCCTATCAGGTGTACAACCGAGTGGAAAACCTCATCTAGGCAACTACCTGGGTGCAATGCGCCAACATATTGAAATGCAAAAGGATTATCAATGTTATCTATTTATTGCAGATCTTCATGCATTAACAACCGTCAAAGATCCGGAGCAAATGCGTTATCAAACATATGATCTTGCAGTTTCATATCTTGCCTTAGGCCTTGATCCGGAAAAAACAGTTTTCTTTAAACAATCTGATTTGCCGGAACATTCAGAGCTTTGCTGGATATTGGGGTGCATGACCAAAATGCCTTTTTTGGAACGTGCTCACGCCTGGAAAGACGCACAAAATAAAGGAAAAAAGGAGGTGTCAGTGGGACTCTTCAATTACCCCATCCTTCAGGCGGCTGACATACTCTTATATCAACCGGATTTAGTTCCTGTAGGTGCGGATCAAAAACAACATATTGAAATGACTCGAGATATTGCCACAACATTTAATAATACATTTGGAGAAGTCTTCCACATACCGGAGCCACACATCAAAGAGGATGTTGGATTAATTCCGGGAACCGACGGCCAAAAGATGAGCAAATCATACAAAAATACGATAGAAGTTTTTGCTCCGGAGTCAGAACTCAAAAAACAAGTAATGGGAATAGTAACCGATTCAACTCCTGTAGAAGAAGCAAAAGATCCTGATAAATGTAACATTTTTGCACTATATAAACTTCTGGCAAACAAACCGGAAACTGAAAAATTAGCTGAAAGATATAAAAAAGGAGGAATCGGATATGGCGATTCCAAAAAGCTTCTTCTAGAAAAGATCTTCGAACATTTTGGGGAAGCCAGAACAAAATACAATGAATTATTCCCACAAAAAGATCTGGTTTATAAAATTCTGGAAGAAGGCGCAAAAAAGGCAAAAATCATGGCAAGAAAGACCCTGGATGAAGTAAAAGAAAAAATAGGATACAAAATTTAAAAGCCTCTTGCACTTTAACCATGCTTCAACTAAATTATTGAGGTAGGGCAATTTAACATTTCGAACTTTTGTGTAAATACATCTTTGTTACGGGAGGTGTCTGTAGTTCATTAGGTAAGGGAATAGCTGTAGCGTCAATCGGTGCATTGCTAAAGGCCTCAGGCCAAAAAGTCTTCACTCAGAAGCTAGATCCTTACCTCAATGTCGACCCCGGAACAATGAGTCCCTTTCAGCATGGAGAAGTGTTCGTAACCGACGACGGAGGTGAGACAGATCTCGATCTCGGACATTACGAAAGATTCATCGACACAAGTCTTTCAAAACTTTCATCGGTAACAACCGGAAAAGTTTATGGAGAAGTTTTGGACAAAGAAAGGCAAGGTGATTTTCTTGGACGTACAATCCAAATTATTCCTCATATAACGAATGCAATTAAAAACAAGATCACCGAAGCCGCAAAAAAAGGTAAGTGTGATATAATGATGGTAGAAATTGGAGGTACCGTGGGAGACATTGAAGGACTCCCCTATCTGGAAGCTATACGCCAAATGCGCTACGAATATGGTCCGGAAAATGTTTTCTTCATCCATCTAACTCTTTTACCATATCTGGCCGCGTCTAAAGAACTAAAAACAAAACCAACTCAGGCCTCTGTTAGAGAGCTCAGATCAATCGGAATACAACCGGATATGATACTCGCGCGTGCAGATCATCCAATCAAAAAGGAACATCTCAAAAAAATCGCTTTATTCTGTGATGTAGATGAAAAATACGTTATTCCAGCACAAACAGTAGGATCAATCTACGAAGTACCACTAAACCTTCAACAATATAAAATTACCGAACTAATTGCCAAAAAACTTCATCTTGGTCGCATCAAACCAGATATTAAGGAATGGGAAAGCGTTGATAAAAAAATCAAAGCAAAGAAAAAACCGTTAAGGATAGCACTCGTTGGGAAATACACAGGGCTGGATGATGCTTATTTGAGCGTAATCGAATCAATAAAAATCGCATGCTACCACGCAAACAGGGATCCCAAAATAATATGGATATCTTCAGAAAAATTGGAAGAAAATGATTCCAAGACATGGGATCAATTAAAAAAGGCCGACGGCATGGTTGTTCCCGGAGGTTTTGGCGTAAGAGGAGTAGAAGGGAAAATCATGGCTGCAAAGTACGCCCGCGAAAACAAAATTCCATACTTAGGCCTATGCTTAGGCATGCAAATCATGACGATTGAGTTCGCCAGACACGTATTAAAAAACAACAAAATTACTTCTGAAGAATTTGACGAAAAAGGCAAAACAACAAAAGACAATTACATAATCCACTTCCTACCGGGACAGTCTATTACAAGTGACAAAGGAGGAACTTTAAGACTTGGACAATACCCATGTCGCCTCAAAAAAGCTAGTCGCGTAGGCAAGCTGTACGGCAAAAGCTTAATACACGAAAGACATCGACACAGATATGAAGTGAATAACAAATTCATAAAACCTCTGGAAAAATCGGGTATGACCTTTTCAGGAATTTATCCTAAGGGCAACTTAGTAGAAATTGCCGAGATAAACGATCATCCATTTATGATAGGAAGCCAATTCCATCCGGAGTTCAAATCCCGTCCAAACAAACCCCATCCTCTATTTAAGGGCTTTATTCAAGCTGCTAAGTGAGCAAAGATGAGCTTAAGTATTTGCTTTGTGACACGCTACTATTTGGACCATTCGGTTTCTCACTTCTTCTGTTTTTGCAGCTAAGCTGCATAAAACAGACAGTCGCTCAAAAGGAATGGTTCCCCAAATATCCGCTATTGTCACTTCACCAAATACTTAAGCTCACCTTTGCTTATCCTAATAGCTTTGATAAAATAAACGCATGCCTATATTCAAGTATACAGTTTCCAATAAAGACGGAAAAAAATTAAGTGGATCTGTCGAAGCTCCAGACGAAGCCACAGCAAGAGAAGAGCTGGGACAGTTGGGATTTACTATTATCAACCTAAACGAATCTGAAGAAAAAGAAGATATCAAAGAGGGTCACAGTAAATTTGTTTTCGAAGCAATCGACAAAAATTCCAAATTAGTAACCGGAACAATTCCATCAAAAGATGAAAGTGAGGCCTTTCAAAAATTAAAAACAGAATACGACTTAAATGTAAGTGCAATCTGGAAAGAAGGCGCAACCGAGCAAGAAATAAAAGACGCACGAACAAAAGGAACTCAAAACCTGCAAGCACAGATTACAACAGATCAAAGTAAAGAAGATGAAGTTACAAAGAAACAAGAAGAAGCCCCGGAAGAAGAAAATCTAGTCGAACAAAAACAGATAGAATTCACTAAAGCTAAAATTGAAGAAATCCTTAAACAAGTAAACATACTTCTACAAAATTTCGATAAAGAAATTGGACCGGACAACAAAGCTGAAATTAATAAAAAAATCGATAAATTACTTCGCATTAAAAATAGTACAAACACAGATTATATCCTGACAACAGCAGAGGAATTATTGAAATTCATTCAAGACCAGGAAAAAAACATCATAGAAAAAGATCACGAAGGAAAAAAGTTTGAATTTCAACTTCAAACAAAACAATTACTGGACAATTTAAATCAAAGTGGCCATAAAAAAAGTATTTCCGAAGATATAACGGAAAAAATTGAGTCATGGCAGAAAGAACATATTACCAGTGAAGAAAAAACATCGGGTGGAGCAAAATTCGTCAATTCATTCCTCTCCAGAATAAAAGATGCTTTCACGACTCCTCCGGAAATCATTGCAATCAAAGAAGAAATCAAAGGATACAACAAACAAATATGGCAACTGATTCAGTTATACTTCAAAGAACCAACACCGGAATACAAAGACAAAGTAAAAAATTCTATTAAATGCGTCTGGGAAAAACGAAAGAATACAAAAATCAAATTGGCAAATGCAAAAAAAACATACAAAGATAAGCAAAGTACCGCGAACATAGAAGAGAATCTTTTAACATCATTTATTCAGGAATTAAACGCACTTACAGGCTGGTTACTTGCATTTTATGTCATATATTACTTCGCGGCGCTATATTTAAAAACAAAAGATTTCGGTTTACCAAACATACCTGAAGGGCTTTTGGTCTATGACAGCAAAATATTCAAGTACGTACTCGTAACACTCTTCTTACTACACATGAGTACAGCACTCAAAGTAAACTTCTTCAAGAAAAGCTTTCTGGCAAACATAGTGCTATTTCCGGTTTTTTTATTTGGCACAATTATAACTTTATTGAACTTTTAGATGAAACCAATAATTTTTGAAAGTAATATTTTTGTACTGCATACTATTTGGGTATTTTTTGCGATTGCGGTCATAACTGGCACATACGCACTAATCAAACTCAGTGTTAAAAACAACCTAAAACTACAATTTTTAAGCAATAATTCATTCAGACTCATTCTAATCTCGATAATTGGAGCAAGACTATTAGCAATATTCGCAAATTACGATATATATTTTTATGAATTCTCCGGTAAAACTTTCCTAAGTCTTTTCGCAATATGGGACAAGGGACTCAGTCTTTGGGGAGGAATAATTGCATTTTTCATATTTTTATACTTTGACTGCAAGAAATCTGAACAAAATTTCTGGAAATGGCTGGATGTTTTAGTTCCATCATTAATATTGGCATTAGCAATTGCCCATATCGGAGCATTTTTCGAAGGAATAAATTATGGAAATCCATCACATCTACCCTGGGCAGTCAACTTTGAAAGTCCGGCAATTAAATTTGCCGTACCAATCCACCCAAGCCAAATATATGCATTCCTATATTCCGGAGCTATAAGCACAGCATTATATTTACTTAGCCAAAGTGAAAAAGTAAAAACTCTAAAAGAGGGATTCATTGGGACAATTGGGATCTCCCTCTACGCATTATTGCGCTTTCTGGAAGGATTTACCAGAGGTGACGACACATGGCTCATTTTAGGAGCACGAATGCCACAAATCATCGCTTCAATAGTATTCATTAGCTCTGGCATATTTTTATTTCTTCGCTATAATAAGCGCCGATGGAAACAATAAAATCAATTTTAGGCTACCTCTTTGATAAAGCCCCCGGAAAGGAGTTCAGTTATTATATCCCGATGGTCATACTTATACTCGTTCTTATACTGGGAGGTATAATATTTTCAGCCATCTACAAAAAACGAAAGAGAGATGACTTTGCTTTCAAAAGATTGTTTAAAAAAACAGGATCAAACTTAGTAATATTCGGAATAATATTTATACTTCTCACATTGATAAGATACGAAAACATAATATATTTCTCTATGAGAATCTGGCTATACTTAAGCCTAATGGGTCTATTATATTTTCTATACAAAACTATTCATACCTATAAAGTCAGTTATCCGAAAGAAAAAAGAAACGTTCAAACCAGACAAGTACACACAAAAAAAGAAGAAAGGAAGTATCTCCCAAACAAAAAGAAAAGACACTAGAAAAAACTAGTCAATCTTTACGATTTCATATTCTATAGAGCCAACCGGAGCAACAACTTTAACTTTTGCACCCCTTTGCTTATCTAAAAGCACTGTACCAACAGGTGATTCATTAGATACTTTCCCTTCAAAAGGATCAGCCTCGGTAGAACCAACGATAGTGTAAATCTCTAATTCATCTCTTGTTTTCGTAAGATTTTTGAGATGAACCGTACTTCCAAGCTGAACAGTTTTAGCTTTGCTTCTTTCTGAAATAATTTTCGCATGCTTGATTTTATCTTCCAACTGCAAAATCCAACCTTCAACAAATGCCTGCTCATTTTTGGCTTCTTCGTATTCGGAATTTTCAGAAAGATCACCATAGGAGATTGCTTCCTTTATTCTAGCAGCTACTTCCTTTCTCTTTTCCGTCTTAAGTTCCTCCAATTCCTCTTTAAGCTTTTCCAAACCTTCTTTTGTAATCAATGTTGCCTTACTACCATCTACATTCAAAAATTCATCACTAAGAGCTGAATCATCTTTAGTTGTTGCCTTTTTAGTCATAAAAAGTGGGTTATTAATAAATGTTAATGAGGACGGATCTTTACACTGGTTGGATGTTCCTTTAACTTTTGTAAAACCTTAGCCTCAATTTGACGAATTCTTTCACGAGTAACATGAAATTCTTGTCCGACTTCCTCAAGAGTGTGACCAACTCCATCTTTTAGACCAAATCGCATTTCAATAATTTTTCTTTCACGAGGAGAAAGATATTGAAGCATTTCATGAATGTTTTCCTTGATTAGTTGTCTATTTGTAGATTCAGCCGGAGAAAGAGCTTCATCGTCTTCAATAAAATCGCCTAACTTACTATCTTCTTCGGTTCCGACAGGTGCTTCCAAAGAAACGATATCCTGTGAAATCTTCATAATATGACGAACTTTCTTGATTTCCATATCCATTTCAGCTGCAAGCTCTTCAATCAAAGGTTCTCGACCAAGCTCCTGAACAAGACGCCTTTGCGCATGCGTAAGCTTATTAATCGTTTCAACCATATGTACAGGAATACGAATAGTCCTGGCCTGATCGGCAATAGCTCTTGTTATAGCCTGTCTAATCCACCAAGTTGCATAAGTAGAAAATTTGAAACCACGATTAGGATCAAATTTCTCAACAGCCCTAAACAAACCTATATTGCCCTCCTGAATCAAATCCAGAAAAGAAAGGCCTCTTCCAATATATTTTTTTGCAATACTTACAACCAAACGAAGATTAGCCTCTGCAAGCTTTGCTTTAGCAGATTGATCTCCCTTTTCAATACGCCTTGCTAACTCTACTTCCTCTTTAGCAGTCAAAAGATCAACTCTACCGATTTCACACAGATAAAGTCGTATGGAATCATTAGCAATTTCCCTATACTCAGCCTCTTTCTTCTTCTTTTTATCCTTCCTTGCGGTTGAAGTAAGTTTTTCTTTGGCAACCTTAACCTTACCATCATCATCTTCACCGGTCCCTTTCCATTCTTTCTCATTCCACATTCCGGAATCCTTCGTATCAATAACCTCAATACCAAGATCCATAAACAGACTATAAATCTCATCCAAAAGAATCAGATCATCCTCAATATTAGGCATAGCCTTTAGAAGTTCCTGATGAGTCACAAAACCTTGCTCCTTACCCTTTTTAATTAATGAACGAACCTCCTTCGGAAACTTTTCGAGCTGCTCATCCGTAGGATGTGTAATAAACTTGGTAGTCCTAGCCATAAATTAATTTTTTAGTAAACCCTGTTGTTCCTCTAATAACTTTTTTAACAGCTCCTTATCTTCAGATTTCTCAGCTTCTATAATTCCTGTCTGTATCCCCCTGAGTTTCTCCATTCTACGATCTCTTTTTAATTTGTCAATCAGTTTTCCAAGCTCCAACTCCATAGATTCTTCTCCAAACCCATGATAGCGCTCCTCGGCATAAAGCCTAAGCACATCGACTTTAGCCCTTTTGTCAGTCAAAACTCCTTTGTCGTATACCCAAACTTCAAATTTTTCCCGAGCCGAATTATACTGATCAGTCAGTTCCTTGTAAATGTCTTTAAAAGACTCTTCAAAATCCTCATTTTTTAGGAATTCCGTAGTCAGTTTAAACAAGAATGGATATTCCAAATTTATTGCCAAGATTAATTCCTGGATACTCAATTTATCCCTCAATTCTTCGGATAATTTAACCGGATGACTCGAAGGCAATTTATAATTTTCCATCTCCTCATACAAATATTTTTCTTTAATACCCAAAGCCCCGGACAGCTCTCTAACAAAATAATCTCTTGTTGATGGAGTCATGCCTTTATAGCAAGGCAAAAGCTCTTTTACGACATTCTGCCTGCCGCTTAGACTTGAAACATCATTTTGACTAAGCAATTTTTCCATAAAAAACGTGATGAAATTTGGTGCATCATCTACCAATTTCTTGAACTTTTCACCATTTTTCAAAACAAAATCCGCAGGATCCTTTTCTTCAAGAGACAGTGTTTTCACATTTAATCCCAAGTCCTGCAAAATAAAATAAGCTCTTTTAGTAGCTTCAAAACCAGCCAAATCACTATCAAAACAAGTAATTACATTGGAAGTAAGTCTCTTTATTGTTCTAGCCTGATCATTAGAAATTGCTATACCGGAACTCGCAACAACATTCTTTATACCCTGCTGATATGGCAAGATAACATCGAAATAACCTTCTACCAAAATGATCTTATCTTCATTTTTGACATGCTGTTTAGCAAAAGAAAGCCCATACAAAACCTTACTTTTATTATAGATCACATTTTCAGAAGAATTTAGATATTTGGGAACCTGCTCCTTCTTTAAAGCACGACCACCAAAGCCACAT
>JAQBYK010000130.1 GCA_027622635.1 bacterium | reverse complement strand
GACGAAACGTCAGGGGCTGCCCCGCTTATAATACTCGACGCAGTTTTGAAGGATTTTGGCTATCTTGAATATCTAAATGATGGAACCGAGGAAAGTTTGTCCCGAATTGAGAATTTAAAGGAGCTTCGAACTGTTGCGGGCCAGTTTTCGAGTCTTCAAGAATTCCTTGAAAATGTTGCTTTAGTAGAAGCAAGCAATCACGCAACTGATGAAATTTCAGATGCGGTGACTTTGATGACTATGCATTCTGCAAAAGGGCTAGAGTTTGAGAATGTGTTTATTGTTGGAATGGAGGAGGGTATTTTCCCACATTCTAGAGCAATGGCTGATCCAAAAGAGCTAGAAGAGGAACGCAGGCTTTGTTATGTAGGTATAACGAGGGCCAAAAAGAATTTGCATTTAACATATACGAGACGAAGAACTTTTTTTGGACAATCAGGCCCTGCTATTGTTTCTAGGTTTATCGCAGAGATTCCAGAGAACATAATAAAATTCAGTTTCAGTTAAGATTCTCAGGTGCTATACTCGAAATATGGCAAAACGTGGTCGCAAGCCCAAACGACGCATTGTTTGGGAATCTCATAAATCAACATTAATATCAGGAATAGCATTAATCTTAATATTGCTTGCTGTATTGTCGGCAATATCAATATTTGCTGGAGTTGGTGATTCTGCTGGGCTTTTAAATTCAAAACTTAGACATGTATTGGTAGATGGATTTGGGTTTGTTTCTCCGCTGATACCGATAATACTAGTCTATTCTGGGCTTTTGATAATCGGCACTATTAATTGGAAAGTATTGAATTATAGGATTTTTATTGGAATAACGCTTCTATTTATTGGAGTATTAGGAATGTTTGGTAATAACGGAGCGGGGTATGTGGGCGGCTTTGTCTTAGACAAAACCGCCGTATTGATTTCTTATCCAGGAGCAGTGTTTTTCTACTTCGTTTTATCTCTTTTTTCGATTGTTTTGATTTCTAATACAGGGTTGGATGTTTATATTGAAAAGATAAGGGCTGCATTTGCATTTGTTGTAGAAAAAGTGTTCAAGATAAATATAGGATCAGATGAGCCTGGTGTTGCTGAAGTTGATAATGAAGGCGAATCGGATAATCAGACAGCTTTGCTTTCTGGTGGTGATGTTGGCGATACTTTTGAATCTCCTGTACTTGACTATAATGGCAGTGATTTTTCAACACCTGAGGTTGAGCTGAAGGATTTTGAGCTTCTTGCTCCACCATCGGGTCCTGTTGATGACCTTAACGGAGTTGGAGTTGATGTAGAAGGGGGCATTTCAGCTGATGTATCAAGTTCTCTTCCAGAAGTTACTGTTGATGTTGATACTTCTGATTTCGATACAGATAAAAAAGTTTCAAGGTTGCCTTTTTCTAATAAGATTTGGGAATATCCCCCTCATTCTCTTTTGTCTGAAATCCCAAATCGTCCACCTGATGCAGGGGACATCGAGGGAAGGGCGAAGATGATTGAGGAAACTTTAAGGGCTTTTGGAATTAACGCAACGACTGTGGATAAGCATGTAGGACCTGCTGTTACTAGGTATGCTTTAAATCTTCCAATTGGAATTAAGGCAAGTAAAGTTCAAGGTTTGAGTACTGATTTGGCTTTGAGGCTTAAGTCTCCGAGTGGGTCTGTTCGTATTGAAGCTCCAATTCCAGGTACTAATTTGGTTGGTATTGAAGTTCCCAATTTTACGCCATCATCAGTGTCCTTAAGAAGTGTTTTAGAGAGTGATGAATTGAAAAAATCAAGACCAAAACTTTCTGTAGCAATTGGTCACGATGTTTCGGGAAAGTCAGTTGTGCAAGATATTTCAAAATGGCCACACGCACTTATTGCTGGAGCCACTGGTACTGGTAAATCTGTGCTTTTAAATGAGATTATCGCAACTTTGCTTTTTAGGTGTTCTCCTTCTGAGTGTAGGTTTATTATGATTGATCCAAAGCTTGTTGAGTTGAGTCAATATAATGGTATTCCACATCTTTTGACACCAGTTGTTACTGATATTGAACAAAAGGCTGTTTCCGCTCTTGCTTGGGCTGTTGCAGAAATGGAACGCAGGTATAAGCTTTTTGCGAATGCTAGAGTTAGAAATCTTGCTGATTTTAATACTAAGTCTGGTTTTCAGGCAGAGCCTTATATTGTTATTGTTGTAGATGAGATTGCAGATATGATGATGGTTGCAGCGAGTGAGGTTGAAAAATATATTATCCGTTTGGCTCAAAAATCTCGTGCTACAGGTATTCATTTAATTTTGGCGACACAAAGGCCTTCTGTAAATATTTTAACTGGAACCATAAAGGCTAATATTCCAACTCGTTTTGCTTTTAAGGTAACGTCTAATGTTGATTCGCGAGTTATTATCGACCAATCTGGAGCTGAAACATTAATAGGACGTGGAGATATGCTTTTTGTACCTCCAGATGATTCAAAGCCTCGCAGGCTCCAAGGTGCTTATGTGAGTGATGATGAAATTACACGTTTGGTGGATTATTTGAGAAATACTGGTATTGAACCAGATTATAAAGATGAGATTTTAAGGCATAAAGTAGAAGCAAAAGCTGGTAGTGGAAAAGCTTCAGGTGAGGTTGACCCTAAGGTAGCCGAGGCACTTGAAGTCATATTATCCGAAGGCAAAGCTTCTGCTTCATATTTACAAAGAAAACTCGGACTTGGTTATTCACGTGCTGCAAGAATCGTTGATGAGCTTGAAGACGTTGGAATTATAGGCCAGGCAAGAGGTAGCAAACCAAGAGATGTTTTGGTTGCCAACATGGATGAGGCTATGACACGGCTATCTGCTGGCTCTGAAGAAAGTGAATAGTATTGTGTTAAAATCTACGCATGACATTTAATCTTGAAACTGTTTTAGCTGTAGTGATTTCCTTAATAACGTTGAATTTGCTTTTTATCGGATTTTATATCGCGAGTGTTTTGCGTGAAGTTAAAAAGACTGTTCGTAAAGCAGGGGAAGTAATTGATGAAGTAGATCAAACTGTAAAAGATGGAATTGAGAAAGTAAGTGCTATGGAAAAGCCATTGCAGGCATTAGCAATGACAACTGCGGCATTTGGGGGAATCATAAAAACCGCAGGTGCAATAAGAACTGCAACTCAATCAATAATGAGTGCAGAAAACGATACTGAAATTGTGGATGTCGAAGCAAAACCGACAAAAAAAGCACCTAAAAAACCAAAATTCTTTAAGAAGGGGAAGTAAGAAGGAGTAGGAGTTTTT
>JAQBYK010000129.1 GCA_027622635.1 bacterium | reverse complement strand
GGGGCGGGCATTGTTTGTTCGGTTATAGGCACTTTCTTTGTCAGAATAGGGAAGAGTGGGAATATTCATGGTGCTCTTAAAAATGGTATCTGGAGTGCTTCTGTATTGGTTGTGATTGCAACTTACTTTTTAACTCAATATTTCCTGCCTTCCGAGAATGCCATGGGTGTATTTATTGCTATGGTATCAGGTCTGGTTGTGGGGATTATAATCGGACTTATTACAGAATATTATACGTCTGATCATTTTAGTCCCGTTAAAAAATTGGCTGATACTTCTCAAACCGGAGCTGCAACTAATATTATTTCGGGTCTTGCCTTAGGTTATCAATCTACAGCTTTACCTGTTATTTTCATTTGTATAGCGATATTTTTAGCTTATTATTTTGCCGATTTATATGGGATTGCAATTTCTGCCGTAGGAATGCTTTCAACATTGGGTATTTCACTTGCCGTGGATGCTTATGGGCCTGTGGCTGACAATGCCGGTGGTATTGCTGAAATGGCCGGTCTTGGTGAGGAGGTTCGCAAAAAGACAGATGCTTTGGATTCTGCAGGCAATACTACTGCTGCGATTGGAAAAGGATTTGCAATAGGTTCTGCCGCATTGACTGCTTTGGCGTTATTTGCCGCTTATTCAGAGGCGGCCGGTATTCAGGCGATTGATATTATGAAGCCTACTGTTATTATTGGTCTTCTTCTTGGGGCTATGCTTCCATTTTTGTTTTCAGCAATGACAATGTCAGCTGTAAGTCGGGCTGCATTTGATATGATTGAGGAAGTTCGTCGTCAATTTAGAGAAATTGATGGTCTGATGGAAGGAACTGCTAAGGGTGACACTAAGACTTGTGTAGATATTTCCACTCGTGCCGCTATCAGGGAAATGATTGTTCCCGGTCTTATGGCTGTTATTGTTCCAATTTTAGTCGGATATGTTCTTGGATCCGTTGCTTTGGGAGGATTAATTGCCGGGGCGCTTGTTTCAGGTGTTATGTTGGCTATTTCAATGGCAAACTCAGGTGGAGCTTGGGATAATGCCAAGAAGTATGTTGAAGCCGGTGCTTTTGGAGGAAAGGGCTCTGAGACTCACAAAGCTACCGTAGTTGGTGATACCGTTGGTGATCCTTTTAAAGATACATCCGGACCAAGTATTAATATTTTGATTAAGTTGATGACTGTTGTTTCTTTGATTTTTGCTTCAGTATTTACAGCAACAGGAGTATTTTAGGCTTGTATGCTAAGACAACTTAAGGATGCTTTGGCCATCATAAAACAAGATAGGATAATAATTGAAGCTGTAGCCTCAAGGAAATCTGCTACAGGGTGGGGAATTTTCATATTAATTTTTCCTCCTATTGTAAATTTGTTTTTGAAATCTTTACAATATAAGGCAGGGTTGAGTTCAATATTTTCTCCTTATGTTTTTTGGGTAACTTTTGTGCCTGCAATATCCTTGATTGGAGCTATTTTTGCTCTAAGTATTTGTGCTGAGCAGTTTTTTAGCAGAAGCGTGAGTCACACCAAGCTTTTTAGAGTTTTGTCCTATGCTTCTTTGTTTCTTTGGTTAGGAATATTGCCATTTATACTGGAATTGTTTGATATTTCTCTTGGTTTTGGACTGTTTAATATCATTTGGATGCTTGGTTTCATGTTTATGTTGCTGGCCGGTTATTTGTTTTTGACTTCTCATCATAGGTTAAGCCAAAAGGATGGTATTATTTGCTTGTTGGTAGCTGTAGTGGCCTATTTTATTTTAAATTCCGTTCTGGGAAATATGTTAGTTGGAAGCGGCTATAGAATTTTTTATTAGAGCTACTCCGACAATGTTGCCTTTTAGTGTACTAAAATATGCCTATTTTTGCTATAATGTAGAGATAGTTTATGTATAAATATGCCAAACAAAGATGAAAACCCGGAGTTTGAGAAAAAGTCTTCTATTGATAAGGAAAAAGGAGATTATGCGAAAAAGGTCTGGGATAAAATTGAGAATAAAGCTCATTCCAAGGGAAAAAGAGGTGATTTGAAGGAAGAACTAAAGGAGGATACTCAAGTGAAGAAAAAGAAACGGCGTCGTCCCAGAAAAAAGAAAAGTTCTGAATTGTCTTCTGATTTGAAGGATAAAAACGAGGTGAAAGATAGTCAGAAGGAGCAGGAGGAGCCTGTGCATGAGGAGCCTTTATCTCCTACGGCTCATGTTATGCCTATTAACCCTTTTGCTGATACTTCTTTACCTCCTAAAGAGCATGAGAATCGTTTTAAGGAGCAAGAAATGGAGGCTGAGGATGAAGGTGATCAGGATTTTGAAAAAGAGCCAGAGGAACTTAAGAATGAAGTGAAGAAAAGTATTGTAGAGGATGAAGATCCGGTTGTTCCTGTAAATCCCTTTGAACCAATCAAAAAAAATGCTCCGCTTGATGAAAAGGCTTTGGATGAAAAACCTTTAGATGAGGTTACTGAATTCGATAATAATACTACGGCGGAATTTGATGATGGGAAAACGGAAGAGGATCGTGGTCATGCTGACGAAGTAGTTAGTCCGGATTTAGAGCCAATACCTAAAGATTATAGCGAGAAAGATGAATTAAGCGAGAACGAAGATGTTAAAGCTGAGGATGAAGTTATTGATGTTACTCCGCTTATTCCCGGAGAGGTTGAAGCTATTGATTCAGAGCCCAAAATAGAGGAATTCAAAGAGAATTTTTGGGATGTTTTAGAACAAGTCGGAATTACAAAGAAAAGATTTATTGGGATATTGGTATTTTTGGGTGTTATTATATTTGGTTTACTTATTTTTGTGTTTGGCCTTTTTGGAGATTCTGATGAGGTATCTGAGCTAAAAGATGAAACTTCTGAGGTGACATCTGAAACACTGACTGAAAGCCATGATGTCGTTGCATCTTTTATCATTGGTGAAGAACATAAAAGTCTTGATACAGTGCCTATAGGACAATGGGGTGATCTTTCAGGTGTGAGGGCTTCTTACATATTTGGTGAACCCTTCGATTTGCAGCAGGCAAAATTTGTGGAATATGTAAATTCAATTCGAAAACTGGATAACCTTTTTAAGGTTGATATTTACTCGCTAGTTGATCTTGCCGTTAATAGAAGAGAGGCTTTGGATCTACATTTAGCTGAGATGGAGGCTCTTATCAGGCAGGCAGAGAACGATGTTGCATCTATAGATGAATATTTAAAGGAGTTACAGGTTGAATATCAAATGATTACTACTCAAGTTGATGCTTATGAGCTTGAATTTTTTGGCAATTTGGAAAAACTATATGGGCAAAATTCTTATGATTATT
>JAQBYK010000128.1 GCA_027622635.1 bacterium | reverse complement strand
GTTCTGCATGTATAAAAGATTTTCTTATTTTTGGAGGTAACAGGCCGGTAACATTTTTCCAGCTATTTGCGGCATTTGCGAAATGCATTTTTTGTCGCTCTGTCTCTCTCTCATTGTCATCTTCGATAGCGGCAAGTCTTGCCTGAATATCTTCTTCTGCAATCCAGTCAGGTGCAATCCCGGAATTAATGGCAAAAAACCGCATAGGGTCTTGCCCGGCCGTTTTTCTTCTTTTTTCCTCGGTTTTCAGAATGAATCTTCTGGTTTCTACCAAATTTTCACATGCAACAGTTCCGGCAGTAGCAAACTGTCCGGCAAACTCATGTATAGCTCCGGGACTATTAACGGGATCATCACTGTCTTTGGTTCCATTCGGTTGATTCCTATATCCGGCATAACCCTTCATATATTGGTCCATATCAAGCTTTTGGACAACTTCCATTTCACTCAATCCATCTACATCTAATGGTAAATTAGTAGCCAACACAAAAATTCTAGCGGCCATCGGAGTTTGGTGAAAGGCTTCAAGCTCAGTATCTCTTTGCAAAACTCGAGTATTAGAAGTACTGGCAACTACGCCTTTTTCATCAAGTGGATGGGTCTTACGGGCCTGCATGTCAGGCATTTTAGGGAGATTGTCTGTTCTTGTGAATCTTGCCCGCTCATGTGTTGTAGATACAAGTCTGTGAGACCTTGGGTCCATGTATAAGTGCCCCATGTCGTCACCGGAGGAAAAAACTTGTTTGGTTTTGACATTGCTTAGTCCGGCTGCCCGCCCTCTGACACTAGGATTTTCGGAAGCCATCATTACATCAAAAAGTAAGCGAGAATTTCTAAGCATTACTTTTATGTATTGTTCCATCTCACTCTTGCCCATGCCGGATTGTCCTTCAAATAAAGTGTGATTAATCGTGGTATCTCTATCAACATTCAGATTATAGTTGACAGCATCAGTGCTAAGACCCGTATTGTCCCAGAATAATGTTGTGCCATGAAAAGGGACAACCATTTCAGCAAATGCCTCGCCATCTTTAATTTCTCTTTCACCCTCATGGTACTTAAATTTAACCCCGGATTCCTTACTCGGCTGAGTCACTTTTCTTCCGGTTCTAGCCAATAACTGTGTTGCCTCTTGCAACTCTCTGGTAGCAACGAATTGGAAAGCGGCTTTTTTGAATGGGCCGAAATAGTCCAATTCATTGCCGGAGTCGTCTTTACCCTTGCCTACAACATAGAACATAGTCCCATCCTCGGCGGTGGCATGAAACCTTTTATATCCAGCACCGACAGTTTGAAGTTTGCCATCTTTTTTACCCTGCACAATTCCTTCAACTCCCTCGAATAATTCATCCGGAACTCCCAAAAAGAAAATATCCGGATTGCCTTCTACTTCTTGAGTGTCAATTAAGACACCAACCTCTGCAAATAGTTCCTTCAAACCAACGTTGCCTTGTGCGCCATTTGGTACAACAAGTGTAACCGGTCTTCCGGATAACCTGAGAGTCAAGATGTCAAAATCTTCAGGGTTAAATGTGAATTGCGCTAAATTTTTAAGTAATTTATCTCCATTTGTAGCCGCAGCCAAATCACTTCGCTTTGAACCACCAAAAAACAGGTCCGCACCAATAGAAGGCAATTGCATATCTCCAACAGTATTGAGCTTGCTTATATCAATTCCAAAGTCTTTCACATGATGACCGAGAGCAACCGGAGACCTACTATACTTAACCACTGAAACCACTCTTTCGTGAATGTCCTCAATTTGATCCCTAATTCCTCTGAATACAAAATCATTAACCCTGACATCCTCAACAAATTGAAATCCTAAGCGCTGTAATTTCTTCATGAATTGCTCGGCGGCATTTGTGATAACCCTAACAAGATCGCTTGTATCGTAAGGATTTACCTCGCCGTCATCATAATCCGCCACCCTATCAAGCCAGGTTAATTTGGTATGCCAGGTTAGTAATGCGATCCTAAAGGCACGAGCGGCTTTGTCGATTTCTTCGGGACTGATCTCAGCCTCCGGATCCATAAATTTATCAAAAAGCTCAATGTCACCACCGTACTGCTTTCCCAAAAGAGTTTTGAAATGATCGTGCTGGAAAACCTCGGCAGGGCTACAATCCATCACAGGCTTTCTGCCATTCGCTTCAAAATGTAAAGACTCAAGGATTTCTGTACGTATCGGAGTTTCGAGCATCAAATTAGGTTAAAGATTACAAGCATATATAATGGTCGAGGATGATAAAGGCAAACTTAAAGTATTGCAAAGTTTGAGAATGTCAGATTTGCCGCTTTCATAAGGCAAAAACAAATCTCTGCGAAGTTGCTTGCAAAAAGAAGTAGATCCGCTACCATAATCCCCAATCTAAATTTTAACCAAATAAATATGGCTCTGGAATCCAGTGATCTTGTACTCCATGATAAGGCAATAGTAATGCCTGCAGCAACAGTGGATCAACTCCTTGCAGAAGTTTCTGTCCTTACCAGAGTTCATCTTCAAGGAATGCTACCCGTAAAGCTTGCTCGTGGTGTACCACCATTTGTGAATGATGAACTAATTCGTTTAGCGGAAAAAAGGTTTCTTCATGGTAATGAGGTCGGCGCTTACGCCACTTATGCCGGAGACAGGCACGAGGAGGTCCCGGAACCTAATGCATTTCGTGGAGACGCCGAATACATAGACCATGTAGTCGCAACATTGAAACAGGAGTGGGGTCTTGAAATCAGCCCAACCCAATTAATCACCGGAACAGCCGGAGGACAGGACATGATCACTGAAATTCTGGACCATCATATTCTGGATAGAAACAGATCGGTGGCAACTTCAAATCGCACTTTTGACAGAACGAATCGTCACATTGATAGACGACTTAGAAACGGACAAGGTGAAAGAAGAGTTATCCAAAGATCCTCAGACGGGATAAATGTGGATGATATGGTGAGGTTTTATAGAGAGGCCAATCAATCAGGCAAAAATGGAGTATTCTTTGTAGTCGCAGATGGTTCCAATCCGGATGGATATACTGCAAAAATTGCAGAGCTGGCTGAAATTTGTGATCTGGCACATGGGTATAATGGAGAAGTGTTAATCGACGCAGCTTATGCCGGTTTGTATTTTGATGAAGCGGATAAAACAGACTATTCAAAATTACAAAAGTACATAGACGAAGGTGTATTGACAATTGTTTTCACATCAACAAAAGAGGGGGGCAAAAGAGGTGCTGCCTATGCAATTGGAGGTGAAGATTTAATGGGTAAAATTTTCAAATCAAGATGTGACCAAAGATTAAGTCCAAGTTATGAAGTTCAGGCT
>JAQBYK010000127.1 GCA_027622635.1 bacterium | reverse complement strand
TGACAAGAAAGGCATCCCTTTTGTTGTGATAAGAGGGCCTGAGGAGAAAGAAAATGAAACTGTGACTGTTAAAACAATGAAAACGGGAAAACAAAAAAATATTCCAAGAGACCAACTAACATCTTATCTAAAAAATTACTATGAAAACTAAATTGCGCATCGCAATCCAAAATAAGGGCCGGCTTATGAATTCCAGTCTTAAATTTTTGAAATCACTGGGCCTGGATTTTGATGAAAGCTGTAATGGTCTGATTATACCCTGCAAAAATCAGCAGGTTGAAATAATCCTTGCCAGATGTAGTGATATCCCGACTTATGTTCAAAATTCTATTGCCGATTTCGGCATCGTTGGCGAAAACCTGCTGTACGAACAGAACTGTCGGCTGGCTATTCTTGAAAAGCTTGAGTTTGGAGAATGTGCGCTTGTAATCGCCATTCCCAAGAATAGTAATTTTGACAAGGTCACCGACCTCTGTGGTGAGAGAATTGCTACTTCCTATCCTCGTTCGCTCAAAAAATATCTTAAGAAAAATTCTATCAATGCATCGATTATCCGTGTGAAAGGTGCGGTTGAAGCATCACCATCACTTAATCTTGCGGATGCTATCTGCGACATAACTCAAAGTGGAAGGACCTTAAGGGAGAATGGTCTAATGGCAATAGACCAGGTGCTCCGCTCTGAGGCTGTTTTGATCGGTAAATCAAAAGACCTATGGACTGAACTCAAAAAATCATTATGAAAATATATAATATTGATCAAATAAAGGACATCTCCGTACTCTGTAAAAGAGGCGGAACTGACGACCGCGAATTGTTTTCTTATGTACAGCCTATTTTGGAAGAGGTTGAAAAGAATGGTGATCGCGCGCTAAAAAAGTTTAGTGAAAAATTTGAGGGTGTTGTGATTAAAGATTTGGAAGTAAAAAGTGAGAGCAGAATTTCAGATGAACTTAAAGCCGCGTTTAAAGTCGCCTATTGCAATATTGAAAAGTTTCACAAAGCACAAATTGAGAAAAACCGCGAAGTCGAAACCATGCCCGGCGTTAAATGTTTCCGCGAATCCCGTGCAATTGAAAGAGTAGGGCTATATATTCCCGGTGGTAGTGCTGCATTGTCCTCTACTGTTTTGATGCTTGCTATTCCTGCAAAAATTGCCGGCTGCAAAGAGCTTATTTTGTGTAGCCCACCTCCAATTTCCGCCGGAATTCTGTATGTTGCTAAAATGACCGGTGTAAACCGCGTTTTTCAGGTAGGTGGAGCTCAAGCAATTGCTGCAATGGCATATGGGACTGAAACAATTCCTAAAGTGGACAAGATTTTTGGGCCGGGCAATCAGTATGTAACTGCAGCTAAGATGCTTCTGCAATCTAAGGGCATTGCGATAGACATACCTGCCGGCCCAAGCGAGTTACTTGTGATTGCGGATGACAATGCCAGGCCTGATTTTGTGGCCTCCGACCTGCTTTCTCAAGCTGAACACGGAGAAGATTCCCAGGTTGTACTTCTTTGTACCGATGAAAAGAAAGTTAATGAAGTGCTGAAAGTGATTGAGAAGCAAATTGAGGTTTTGCCGAGGAAGAAGATTGCAAAAGGCGCACTAAAAAACAGTTTTGCTGTAATTGTTTCTGATATTGATCAAGCAATTGAGTTCTCAAATCAATATGCACCCGAGCACCTTATTCTCAATATCCGGAGTCCAAGAAAATACATCAATATGATAGAAAATGCCGGATCTGTTTTCCTGGGACCGTATTCCTGTGAATCCGCTGGGGATTATGCGAGTGGTACAAACCACACTTTGCCAACATCCGCGTATGCGAAATCCTATAGTGGTGTTTCTTTGGACAGTTTTGTTAAGAAAATCACTTTCCAGGAGATTAGTAAGGAGGGAGTTAAAAATATCGGTCCTACGGTTGAAACGATGGCAGAAAGTGAGAAATTGCAGGCACACAAGAATGCAATGACTATCAGACTTAACTCTATTAAATGAATATCAAAGAAATCAAAAAATTAGTTAGACCAAATATTGCGGCTTTAAAACCCTATGTGTGTGCGCGATATGGCTCAGTTGATGGCATTTTTCTGGATGCAAATGAGAATCCTTATGGCGACTTAAATCGTTATCCCGATCCTCTGGCCAGAGACTTGCGGGCTGCGATTGGGAAATATTGTTCTGTAGAAATCGAGGAGATATTTGCAAGCAATGGTTCCGATGAAGCTATAGATCTACTTATTCGTGCATTTTGCGAGCCGGGTGTTGACAATATTTATGTGAAGAAACCAACTTATGGAATGTACGATGTTGCAGCCGCGATAAACAATGTTTCCGTCAGTGATGAAATCGACAAGAATACAAAATTGATTTTCCTATGCTCTCCAAATAATCCAACAGGGGAAATCATTAGTGACAAAGATGTTGTTGAATTCTGCAAGAATTACAAAGCCATTGTGGTAGTGGATCAAGCGTATATCGAGTTTGCGGGACAGAATTTTTTGATGAAAAAATTTCAAAAATACCCAAATCTTGTCATCTTACGAACATTCTCCAAAGCCCTTGGTGCTGCTGCTATACGCCTTGGATACGCCATCTGCAATCCTTTTATCAAAGACACACTGAATAAGATAAAATACCCATATAATCTTAACTCTCTCTCTCAAATGAAAGGAATAAACATTCTCAAAAATCAGGATAAAATCGAAAAACAGATTGCCAAAATTGTAGGGGAAAAAAAGAGAGTAGCTAGTCGACTGAAATCACTGGGTCTCAAAGTCTGGAGTAGTGAAGCTAATTTTCTTTTGTTTGAAATCCCCCGGGCAAGCGAAATGCAGGAGTTGTTACAGAAAAAAGGTGTGAATGTGCGAGACAGAAGTGAGGATATAGAAAACACAATCAGAGTCACTATCGGCAAAGCTTCAGAGAATAATTTGTTTTTGAAAGAGCTTGAGGGATGCATGGATAAAATCGCTTTTATTGATCGTGATGGGACTTTGATTTTCGAGCCACAAGATGATTTCCAGGTTGATACGCTAAAAAAATACCGCATTTTGCCAGGAGTTATAAGTGGGCTAAAGGCTTTGCTTAAGCGAAACTACAAGCTTGTGATGGTGACTAATCAAAATGGCATTGGGAGTCCAAGTTTTCCAAAGAAGAATTTTGATCTTGTACAAAATCGATTCATAAAAGATTTAAAAAAAGAGGGCATACAATTTGTGGAAGTATTTGTATGTCCACATTTTCCCAAAGATAAATGCGAATGTCGAAAACCAAAAATTGGCATGGTGGAGAAATTCTTAAAATCTACAGCAATCAATTTCGGCAA
>JAQBYK010000126.1 GCA_027622635.1 bacterium | reverse complement strand
GAAAATATTGTACATAAGCTCATCCCTAAATAAAGACTTGCCATCAGTATCTATTCCGTGAATTTTTGATTTTTTGAATATAAATTGACTCATCTTTGTAATGACTGTCTCCGGTATTTCACTATCCTGATAATTTCCAAGTACTGCTATACCGATTGACCCATGATTTCCAGACCCCGAGTGTGCCCCGATAACGCCTTCTCCGCCCGCACGCCCTTCATAAACATTCCCATCGAGATCAACAATATAGTTGTATCCAATATCTCCCCAAGCTCGTGTAATCGCGTGATAATGATATATATCACGTATAGCCTGCGCCGGATCTTCCAAATTTTTGGTCGTCGCAGTGTGGTGTACTATCACTTTTTTAACCTTCTCGGGATATTGGAGTGGCCATTTGTATTTGTCTCCGTTTTCATCCGTTTCAACTACTCGTGAATACTGAAGTTCATCCGCATACTTTTCATAAAACTCCGGATCTAACTCTACCAATGGATAATCCATACTATTATCACTGAGGTAGCGATATGACTCGTCCGCACCCCATTGTGATCTGGGAATCACTCCCCCCGGATCTTTTGCTAAAGCAATAAATGAGGAATATCTGGGCTCTTCTATTGCCGTTAGTTGTACTTTTTTTCCGGCTTTTATATATGTCCAATCAATATTCTTAACTACCGGGCTATTTTTTCCATCACCTAAAAGAATAAATCTGTATTTCATTGAAGTTGCGGGATCAGAAGATGCCATTGCGTAACTCTTGCCCGACAATTCATCCAGTTCTTCCTCCATCTCTATCCAATCTGTCCATACATCATCCACCTTAAATTTCACCTCTGCGTCGACTTTTGTACCTTCAACAGATATCTCATCCCATGACCCACCAACCGAAGTAAACTCAAATCCCGGTGATTTCTCTTCCGACATGAATGAATCCTTGCTTTTGTATGGAGCTATTAAAATATCCTGATAGCTTACTCTACGAGAATCCATGGTGATAATTTCCGGACTTTCTATGGTCAAAGACTTGGTTTTGTAGCTATTTTCCAAATTTATCAGTCCAAAAACCGTCAGCACTAAAACTGAAGTGCTAAGTATCAGAACGGTAGATATTTTTTTGAAGAAATCCATGCCTATTTATAACTGATTATTCTTGCTATTATATCATTTTTTTAGCTTCTGCAAGCTTTAAAAGGCTTGCAGTTTAGGTTTATTATTGTTAAATCTTTGACGTTTTTCTTTCGTGGGACTATTCTGAAGCCAATGAGAGCTTCAAAAGTATTCATAGTAGTTTTTTTCCTTTTCTTGTCCACAGCTTGTCGTGAAAAAAAACCTGAAGTTGTGGAAGATACAGGTGAAGGCAAGGTCGCTATTGAAAATGCAATCGCGGAAGATGATGAGAAGCAAAGGTTTATTGATGCTACAAGTGAGACTACCTGTTTAGTCTTTCAGGCTGAGGACTTATTTGACCCAAAGCTCAAGGAAGATACTAACGAGATCTACAGAAGTTATGGTTTTGATATTGAGAATGAAGAGCTAATGGTTGCCTTAACCGAAAAATACGCCGAAGATGAAGATCTTCAGCTTGCCATTGATATGGCTTTAAATGAATGTGTCGGAGTGTTGGAATCGTACTACTAGCCCTTGACACACTGCTGGTTTTGTGCCAAAATTCACTTCATAATTTATTATTATTCAAAATAAAGATATTATGGTTGTTCCTGATGCTTGTGCAGAAGACCCTGCAAACGAGCCCATTGTGATCAGAGATACCGCTGAGTTGGCTGATGCAACTGCTGCACTGATATCCGAAAGGCTAGATGTAGATATGTCTTTAAGTGCTGTAGATCTTAGAATACTGTTCGCTAATGCTATCTGGGCCGAACTCAGTAGACATGTTGATGGTGAGCAAGTGGAATTTTCTTCACTTGAAGAAGAACAGGCATTTTTGAATCAAATTGTAGCCAGTGTTGCTGAATCCATAAGAGCTCAAGCAAATAGCGCTATAGATACCGGTACCCGTGCATTGATAGCAGCAAAAGAGATTGATGGTAGACAGGATTGCGTAGATCCCGAATTGGTAAGACCACTGAGCAGTGACATAGTAACCAGACTCGCAATTAGAGCCTCAAGGACAGGAGATATCAAAGCTGAGCTTCTCTACAGACAAATGCTTAATGAACGACCTGACATCTCTCCAAAGAACAGGATCTTAAATTTGTATAATTTGAAGGAGCTTTATCTTGTTCTTAGTGATTCTGATTCCATAATCGCTACAAATGAGGAATTGATAGAGTTTATTGAATGTCTAGGCACTATTACACCCGAGCTCGAAGAAAAGATAGGACTTAATATTCGATTGGGAGCTTTACTTTTTAGAGCTCATGATTCCATATTTGTTTCTAACTTCCAAAGAGGTACTCCATTAAAGGACGAAGCAATTGGATACTACTCCGGTGTTTTAGATGGACACTCGCTCCATGTGGAAGCTAAAGGGACATCTTTAAGAAGACTTAGGAAAATTCACCAATCAATGGGCGATAATGCACGTTCACTCGATTATGCCTTAGGTCTTGCAAGACATGAATTTGGAAGACCACACAGAAAAGGTGAAGCTCGCAGATCCCTGGAAAGGGTTTATACCGATATGGAGGCAATGGGAATTGATTTTAACACTCTTGGCCAGAGTCTTGATAACGACCTTGGACTTCTGACTCAACTTGGACCAGTTGCTCTACGTGAACTTTTAGTTATGGCTGAGAAAAGGAATCATTATCGAGCTCAAGTTTCAATTTTGGAAGCCTTACTCACAAAAGAGATGCGTCTCCCGATTAAAATCAAGTGCTATGAAGATATAATTGATCTTTACGAGTTAGGAAACGATCCATTGGCTAAATTGGCTGTAATAGAGAGATACGTTGATTTCTTAAATCAACTGGACCCTGAGGACTTTCAGGAAGGCTGCGAAGCAGGATTAGCCTCTCGTAAATTCCGTGCGGTTCACGAAAAATATAAAACTCAAATCCAATCCAATGAAAAACTTGGGGATAAAGCTTGTTTCGATCCTGAAGATAGACAACATTTTTACGAAGATAATTTGTTGATACCAGTTCTACAAGATGCAGAGAAGGCTGAATGCCTACTCGCATTATCAAAAATTTATGAGGAAAATGGAGAAGGAATGAAGGCTTATAATTGTGCCAATGTTTTATTAGGTATGGATGTAAGTTATCTCTATACCTCCAGAGCCAGGCAAGCTGAAATAAGGCTTGGCGATACTTTAAGCCTGGATGAAAGAGCAGGATCCAAAAATGCAGTAATGACTTCTATAAA
>JAQBYK010000004.1 GCA_027622635.1 bacterium | reverse complement strand
CCGGTGTTCCATCTGCCGGTGGTGCTTCTGCCGGTGTTCCATCTGCCGGTGGTGCTTCTTCTGCCGGTGTTCCATCTGCCGGTGGTGCTTCTGCCGGTGTTCCATCTGCCGGTGGTGCTTCTTCTGCCGGTGGTGCTACCTGAGCCTCTACCGCACTAAATTTGAGCCCGGATTTTCTTTCTTCTCTTGTTTTAGGTGTTCCGCCAAGCTCGATGTATAGACCGTTTTGTGTGGCCGGATCCAAAGTCGCGTTTTCGCCATGGATTCTCTTTTGCATGTCTTCTGCACGTTGTGTAGCTAAAGCCATGTCAAATAGTCCTCCACCATCAAGGAATTCTCTTCTTTCTGCATCTGGCAGTCCTTTCAAGTGCTCATATCCTTTGCCTGCGTTAGCTGCAGTCTCATAGGCCTCGATTTTTGCTAACTGCTCTTCTGTTAAATTAATGTTTAATTTCGCTGGATGAAAAGCCCTAAGTGTTGCAAAGGCTGCAGCCTTGTTCTTGTGGTATGTTTTGCTTCTCTTTAATTTGTGTTCGGTTGCATCAGTCCCTCCCATGAAGTCTATTTTTACTCCTGGGATTTTGAGATCGGCTAATTTATTAAGAATAGCTTTTGCCTCTCCTTCATCTGTAGTTTTGTACTCGCCTAAATCATATAGGCGTATGGCATTTTTTATTTTCTCCGGAGTCATTTCTACTGTGTGTTCTTTCCCGGCTTCGTCTGTATAGGTAACATCTTTAACTACATCTGCTACGTGACCCATTAAAATTGCTTCCTCGTATGCTTTGGCTTCTTTCATCAATGCTTCTGGACTGGAAACATTCTCATCTTTATCAGAAATGCCATCGATTATTGCAGTGATCATTTCCTTTTTAGCAGCCGTACAGTGTTTGCCATCTCCTCCTATCCCTTCAAGGCGTTTTACTGCAGCTACGACTTTGTTAGCCGGATCAATCTTGTCCTTGAACCCCTCCATTATCTTGTCGATGTTTAGCTCAGACAATTCGTCTATTGCTTTTTGGGCATCTTCCGTGATTTTTGCAGGATCTATTAGTTCTCCTGTTTCTTCTATTGCTACACTCCACTCTACTATTTTTGGAGCTAACATTTCGTTCACTTTTTCAGAAATGCTTCCGGCTAACTTCTCTATCAATTCAGCGTTTCCTTCTCCCAAACGAGTTGCAACAGCTTCTTTAACTTTTTCAGGAGAAAGGGCCCTATCTGCTTCATTCAGTTTCTGCTTGGCTTCATCTAATTTTTCCTTGGCTTCTGCTTGAGCTTTTAGATTGTCGTTTGATACGTCAGCACTATCTTCCATGCCTTTTAAGGTTGAATCCAGTCCGGAAAGGAAATTTCCATCACTATTCGTGTCTTTTAAGGCTTCTAAATTTTGGAGAATGTTCATTAGCTCTCCTTCCAATGCTTCCAAATCCCTAACAAAACCTTCCGGATATTTATCCCTATCTTCAAGGATAGCAGTCAGTGTGTCCCTCATTTTAGTTGCCCTTTCTGTTAGAGACTGCTTTAATTCTTCAGGAGATTTTGCTGCTTCTTTGGCTTCTGGAGCTCCCGACATATCCTCAGCATTTGCAGCTCTACGTTCTTCTGCTGCCTCCGGACCCATTGAGGTTTCATTACCATCTGCGTCTGTAAACACCTTTGTCTCCGCATTATAGCTAGATCCATCGTCTGGATTCTTAAAGCTTGCCAGTTTTGGCCTGGACTGATCCAGGTCGGCAGACTGAGGAGTTCTATCGATATCACCAGGTCCACTCAGTCCACCCATAAAAATAAGTCTTTTTTCCGATAGGAAGTATTTGCTTTTCATCTTTTTGTTTTTTAATGATTATTTATTTTATTTAAAAGATGGCCCATTTCCTTGTCTTCATTTGCTTTTGCTTTCATTTCGGGTTCCATTTTAAGGAGTTTGGTGAATTTTTTTTCCAGTGCGACCACTTCTTCATATAGTTTTTTGAGTATTTCAAGTTGTTCCTCGTTGTTTGGGCCTTTCTTCTTTTCCTTCTCGTTTTCTTTTTCGAAAAATTCGCAAAGTTCTCTTTGTTTAGCCGGTGAAAGATGTTGGATTTTCTCTATTTGAGCTCCTTTTTTTTCATGAGGAAGCGCAGCAAAACTTGCAGAAGCAGCTATAAGTTTGCGCAATTTGTGATTTCGAATTGCAGATAAATCCAGCATTTTTGTTTTTATTTCTGTTTTATTATACCATACTGTGCCTATTAAGTCAATCGAGCGGACACCTTAGTAAGGTTAAATCGCAGTCAGGTTAATTCCTCTGCATGTGCTGCGGCCTCTACGAATTGTTTATTGTTTTTTTCGTATGGCTTCATGATATTTATAGCAACCTTTAACAATTTTCCTACGTCAAACTTTTTATTGCTTCCATAGGCCGAATCTATATTTTCAAGCACAAAAGCCAGTGCATATCTGGCTTCTACCGGCCAGTCTTTGCTCTTTTCTTTTAAAATTTTCTCAATCAGGCCCGTAGTATATTTGTATTTTTCTTTATATTCTGTCGACAATTTTTCATCTAATGGTTCGGTTTCCGGCAAGACAAAATCCAATGCCGTAAAAAAGAATGCCGGATCAGAATCTTGAAGCCTCTTGAGTTCCGGATTTGAATCGACATACCGCTTAAATCCCGGAATCGAAAAAACATACATTAGTGGCATACGCATTGCACGCCCTAATTCCGCCAATTCTTTGTCACCTTTTAATCTGGACAGTATTCCAATTGAAAAATCCACTATGGCCATTTCTGTTTTTGAAAATATTCCTTTATTCTTTAAATTCACAATAAAATGAATCAACAACTGTAGGCGTCGATGATTTTTTGGATTTGGGCTTCTTTCTTTTGCAACCGCAAGTGGCTTTCGCTTTACCACTCGCTCCATTATTTTGGTTGCCGACTCGGATAAATTTAAAATACTCGCAATAACTGAAGCGTTAAGATCACTCGGTTTCATGCCATACGTGTCTTCCATATACTCATGGGCTTCTTCTTTGATTTTTTCCTCAAAATCGTAATTGAATTCAAGTTTAGAATAAGTATTTGCAAGAGTTCCACGCCAAAGTATACATTCCGGAAGCGAAGATAAAATCGGCTGCCAGGTTGGATCGTCCATCAATCCAAGTAGACCTGAAGCTATATCTCTAACATCTGCAATACTCATTTCTTTGCTTTTCATCATTTTGAAAGCCCTGAGGGCAATACGTCTACCCAAGTCATTAAATGCAATCTCAAATTCAGCGCCAAGTTTACTACCCCATGATGCATCCTGATTTTTTTCTCGCAGAGATTCTTTTATATAGTAAATCGGCTCAATAATCTGAATGAAAATAATCTTCAAAACCATTTCTTGAAAAGGGTCCAAATCACTTTCTTCAAGCTCAATGTCCTCATCTAAAAAGTCGTGGTACATTTCTTCGATAGTCTGATCAAAAGTTTGTGGTGCAGATTCCGGCTTTTTCACAGGCTTATCATCTATAGGATCAACCAGCAGTGGATCTATAAATTTCTTTTTTTTCGGTCGGGAAGAAAGGCCCAAAGCCAGATCATCCATGACTTCTTTTCTCTTTCCTTGAAAGTTGACATCTATTTTGGCCTTTTGATCAATTTTATTTGCCAGCGCATCACTAATCTTAACTTCTCCGATAATTCTTTGATAAAGTCCCCTATAAAATGCGGCTTCCATTAATCTTTTTTGCTTTGGATCCTTTAAATCGGAAAGGCTAACCGCTTTTGCAAAATGTTCTTGAAGCTTTTTTTCCATCGTATTTAGAGTCGTATCGTTCCATTCATCAACTTCATCCAGTTCTTCCTCAAAAATTTCGAACTCACGCCTGGATAGTGGCTTGATGAATTTGCCGTCAAATTCAATTAAATTGCGCCCAGCTGATCTACCAAGCATAACTTTCATTTCCCTGCTAACACCCTTTTCGTTTTTTATTTTACTATAAAGGTAAGCCTCTAAAGTCGAAGCTACGGTTTGCATACTATCTATTGCAGTGTAATTTGAAAAAACCGATGAAAACCTGGTGCTAACGCGCATACCTTTACCCCCAACATCCAAAAATTCTCTGATTTTAGAATCATTCCATTTTTTTACCGCATCAATTTCATCCTTTAAAGCCAGACCCGGATAAGCCAATAGTTTAAGTTCGTGAGGTTTATATTTAGAAATATCATAAAGATGCTTGAACAACTGAATTGACGTAAGCTGCAATTCTTTTTCAGGATATTGCTCAATAGATAAATCTTGTCTTATCGCGGCTATAAATTCCCTTATTCCGTCCATGTAGATTTCAACTTTTTCCTTATTCCACGAAGTCTCCTCTGAAATTTCGTCTTTCATTGGACCAAACTCAGATTTATAGGAAGCGATTTTTTCCGCTGCTTCCATATTGTGATCATTTGAAGATTTACCCGGTAATGATTCAGCCATGCCTGTATTATAGCATGTTTCATGTGTTTAGGGTAGTGTTATTTATGGGTTTCATTGATCGCTTTCCTTGTCAAAAAACTTTGCATCTCTGTTTACTAAATGCGGGATTTCTGTATAATTTCTTCCTTTAATCAATTAGTATGGATAGCCTACTTTGCCCCGATAGAATTTCCGGAACGCTTCAGATAAAAGAGATTGAAGATTTGGAAGATGACCACGATACTTTGCGTGCCCAGGCAGTTCTTACCGCTCCCGTTTCCCAGGAATTTATTGACAGGTGGGTTGATTGTACTGTCAAGGTCGCAAATACCAGAGTAAACGCTGCCTTGTTAGGTGTTGAGGTTCACCCCTATTTGGATGATGCTGAGTTTCATAGGTATAAGAATATGCCTAGGGGCCGTATTACCATTCCTGCGTTGATTACTCAAGGCAGTGATGGTTTGAGGTTTGATGGACTTCAAGAATCCTTGGCTCCACTAGATGCACTAGTGGCCAAAATAATAATAACCAATCCTGACGAAGAGATTATAGGGAGTGACAGAGAGGATTTAATCAGACAGATATTGGAAAGAGCTAAAGATGATGACGGTTCCTCAAGGCTTGACGGTATATTGGATCCGCTCAACTCTACTTTTTCGATCGCATTAGCCGATTATATTGCTGAATTAAGAGACTCTGGTATTGACGGGGATGATGTCCGTAAATTTGTTTTTGGTCTTCGTTTCCCCGAGGTATTTGATACTTTGGTGAAAAGAATTCAAATTGATCCTGCTCTTCGTTATCGCTTTGAAACTGAAACTGATGTCATGTTATCTATTACCGGATTTACCCACGAGGATGCCATTGGTGTTTTCGGAGATGGGGAAAAGGTCAAACCTACCGGGACAAGGGTCGTTTTCCCAAGGGGTAACAGGGATGTTTATATCCAAAATTTTCTTATGAGATTAAGACTTTTGGCTGCCGCTCATTTAGACGAATTGGTTCTTCCAATAAAGTTTTATAGGAGTAATAGAAGAGCACTGTCAGTTGCTTCTGTACGAAACACAAATGGTAGGACCTTTGAAGATATGGTTGAAGCTTTTGCCAAGCTGGATCTTGAAATTGCCAATAGTTATCCTTCAACAAGAATCATCTTCGAATTGTTGAGCTCAAAACAGGGCGGAAGAAAGGCAATATTACTGAGGGATGAAGAAGATTATAGAAGAATAGCTAAAGGAGACTTGAGCAGAATAAAGAGTTTTACTCCATTAGAGGACGCTAAACCCGTCAATCTTATAGCCAGAGCCGAAGACCCTACCCTTCCTGAATATAAAAAGGTGGAAAACCCTAACGGCTATGCTGAATTGAAAGCCGTGAGTGAAATTGAGCCGAATGAAAATGGCATATTATTCTGTAAATATTTTCCCAACAAAGATGTCTTACGAAGATTACATGCAGAAGCCGGTAAACTTAGAGCAATTGTGTTTGAAGCTCCAACATATGAAAGAGCTCCAAGCGTAAGAGATGAAGAAGCTGAATATCCTTTGGAGGCACATATTTTTTTTGGACCTGAGGAGTATATAGCTCTAAGAGAATTTCACTATAAATACCCAGATATAAAGATTATTTGGAGCCACCCCGGAGTAAGGAGGAATTTGATATTTGTAGATGATGGTAAAATCCCAATGTTTGCAAAGCCTGAAGTTGCAGGCCATTTGTTAGACCCTGAAGGTTCAGTCAGAATAAGTTTCTGTGGCTCAAGCACTGTTAGAGAGATGTCCCGGGATGAACGAAACAAAGAGGAGATGGCTTATACCAAAGTATATTGTGATCATGCAAAGTCTCAGGGGAAAACCCCTATAGGTATAAATGGCGGAGGTCCCGAGGTTATGGAAAGAAACGGCTCTCATCTCCAGCAACTTGGAGCTGTAAGTGTTTCTTCTGCGTGTGACCTTGGATTTGCCGGGCAAAAAAGGCATCTTAATTGGGATGCAGTAATGAATCTTGCGGGTGATTCCACCTCATTTGCCCTAAGGGAAGAGGTTTTAATTGGAGGGGATATTGTGCATATTGCTCCTGGAGGCATTGGTTCAATTCAAGAAGTCCTCGGGGTTTTAGCTCAAAACAAGCTGGGCATGGCTTATAAGACAATCATTTTGGTTGGTAAGGACTACTGGAAGGGGCAAATTCAACAGATGATTGATGCAGCAAAAGAAGGCAATATCTCTGCAAGATATCTTGAGAAACTATTTGTTGTTGATAGTCCTGAAGATGTGCAAACTATTTTGACTAATCTGGATAGTGATGAAACTTATGTTGATCAACGAAAACAACTTTGGACAGCAAGTTTCGAGGCCGGTTCCGCGCAAGGTGAGCTCTTTGATTTTAGCGCCGCTTAGCTACTATCTTAACGCCTTGTAGAGCCTGTATAAAAAGTACATAAATTTTTTGAACGGATACTCTTGAGCCTTTTGGTATGAAACATGTGTGCCGCCGAATTTTTTTTTGAATTCCGTAACACCCTTCCAGTGGTGATTTTTGCTGTGTGGAGGTGATATCCCAAATAAGTCATAATATTTAAAACCCTTCTTTTTTGCGTCCTTCATTGCTTCCCAGTGAAGAAGATATGGTGCCATTGCATTTCTGTGGGTATCACTTGATGCTCCATAATAGTATGTAGCTGTGTCCTTGTGATATGTGATTATAGCGCCCGCGATTTCTTCTCCTTCATAGTTGGCGAGATATAGGGCGGCACCTGGATATAGCGTTTCTATCATAGCCTTGTAAAAGCCCTGTCCGTGGCTATGGAAACGATCCCTTTTTGTTGTTTGTTGTAGAATATGATAAAACTTGCCGAGATCGTAGGCAAATTTGTTTGGGAACTTGGGATTGGCTTTGTGTATTTTGACACCTTTATTTTCAGCTATTTTTATGTTGTATCGTCCTTTCTGTTTCATCTGTTTGAGTAGCGCTTCCTCTGAAGCATCTAAATCTAATATCAAAGTATGCTCCGGCTGGTGCCCCTTGCTTGTTGTTTTAAAGCCATCGTAGTTTATGGCTTTTTGAAGTGGGGGATCAATTCTTAGGAAGATAGCGTTTTCTTCCGTTGCGATTTTTTTGATTTGCTCCAAAATATGAGGCATCATTTCCGGTCTTGCAAGCGGCCCCCTGGGTGTATAAAGCCAGCAATGATTTTTTGGCAATAAATATCGAATAAGCATGCTGCCCCCTATAAGTTTTTTCCCTTCAAAGACACCAATAATCCAATATTTGCCTCTACTTGGCCTGTGTGCCTGAAAATGCCCCCATTTTGAAGTTTGATGAATTGTTGAGAATGGATGGCTTTCCGCAAAATTATCCCACAATTCTTCCTCAGATTTGTCTAAAAGTCTGGCGTGCATGAGGTGATTTTAGCCTAGAATCGGGAAACTCGCTACTTTATCCCATTTTCTGCCTAATGAAAGCTGGAATGTCGAGCTCGTTTTCAGTTGGCTTCATTGGGATTTCTTCTCTTGGAGTAGAGCTAAATGCCGATTTTGAACGTAGCATTGGGCTATCAGATTGATGATAGTCAAATCCGGTTGCAACAACGGTAATCTTTATTTCGCCTGTATATGAATCATTTATTACCGCACCGAAAATGATGTTTGCTTCAGGATCTGCGGCCTCTGTAATAACACGAGCCGCTTCATCCACCTCAAACATGCCCAGGTCATTTCCGCCGGTAATATTGAATAACACTCCTTTGGCTCCATCAATTGAAAGCTCCAGCAGAGGACTTTCCACAGCGGCTTTAGCGGCCTCTGTAGCACGATTCTCGCCAGTACCGTAACCGATACCCATCAATGCAGACCCGGAATTTTCCATTACCGCTTTTACGTCAGCAAAATCCACATTGATCATTCCGTGTACCGTAATCAAATCCGCAATACCCTGAACACCTTGTCTAAGAACGTCATCTACAACCTGGAAAGCATCGTTTAAAGGCGTTTTCTTGTCAATAATTGATAGAATTTTGTCGTTTGGAATTGTAATTAAAGTGTCTACTTTATTTTTTAGATTTTCCAGACCTTCGTCACTTTGATTCTTTCTTCTATGTCCCTCGAATGTGAATGGTCGGGTTACTACGGCAACGGTTAGAATCCCCATTTCTTTTGCTATATTTGCAATAACCGGTGCGCCACCTGTACCGGTTCCTCCACCAAGACCACAAGTTATGAAAATCATATCGCTTCCTTCTATTGCGTCTTTAATTTCATCAATGCTTTCCTCGGCAGCCTGGCGACCAAGATCCGGATTGGATCCGGCTCCTAAACCGCGTGTTGTGGCCTTACCTATGTTGATCTTAGTAGGTGCTTCAGAGTGATAGAGTGCTTGTGCGTCCGTATTAATAGCGATGAATTCGATACCTTTAAGACCTGCCTTGATCATTCGGTTGGCAGCATTTCCTCCGCCTCCTCCGACTCCAAGGACCTTTATGTTTGCAACCGGTGTTATTTCCGGTGTTACCTCCATAGTTTTTGGTCTTACTCTTTTAATCGAAGCGCTTTCACCTTGTGATGAAAAAAGGTTTTTTAGATCCTGATTATCTTCTTGAGTGCTCATGAGTTAGTGGTTATGTGGACTGGGTTGCAATTATTACTCACCCCTTGACAAATTGTCAACATGAAAGGTGGCTCCTTATGGTACTAAGTTTTTGAACCACTTTGTAATGCTGGACAAACTTTTCTTCATGTTAAGCCCCTTAAGCCCTGAGTGATGCCGACTTTCGAACCTTGACCCCCATAATAATAGTCCGATTACTGTCGCATATGCCGGATCATCGATTTTGTCTACGACACCGTCATAATTAGTCGGGAATCCTATTTGAGCCGGCAAATTAAGTGTTTCTCGTGCTAAATCTATAACTCCCGACATTTTTGAGCTCGCACCTGTCAGGATAACTCCCGCCGGAAGCATTTCATCTCGGTGTATCTTTGCCAATTCATCTTTTACAAGAACGAAAATCTCGTGATACCTTGCCTGGATTATCTCTACCACCTGTTTTTTTGAGACGTGATGTGTGTCAATTTTACTGATCAATGAAAGGTCTATTGTCTCTCTGTCATTTACTTCTTCTGGAATTGTTGTTCCGTATTCTATTTTTAGCTTTTCGGCTGTATCTATTGATGTCTTCATCCCGATAGCAACGTCATTGGTTACGTTTTCACCTCCTACCGGAATAACGGCGGTGTGAAGTGTGGCTCCGTCCTCAAAAACGCTTATAGAAGTCCCTCCGCAGCCAATGTCGACCACTACTACACCCAGTTCTTTCTGCCTTTTTGACAGAACTGCTTCTGCTGAAGCCAGACAAGCCGGGATTACATCATCAATATCCACTCCTGACTGGAGTACACATTTTTCAAGATTCTTAATAACAGGTTCAAATCCTGTAACTATGTGTGTTTCCACTTCAAGTCTGATACCGGTCATGCCAACCGGATACTTGATTCCTTTCTGCTCATCGACCGTAAAGGTCTTGGGGATAATGCGTAAGATGCGTCGATTACTCGGAATTGTAACCGCTTGAGCTGCCTCCAAAACCCTATCCACATCGTCTTCTGATATTTCATTTTCGGCTTGAGAAACGGCAATAACACCCTTTGAGTTAATCGATGCGATATGGTTTCCACCTACCCCAAGGAAAACGTGATTAATCGGTTCTCCGGCCATTCTTTCCGCGTCTTCCAGAGATGCTGAAATGCTGTTTATCGTCTCTTCTACGTCAATAACAGCTCCCTTACGTAGACCCGTAGATGGCGCGATACCCACACCGATTATATTTGGCACAGGGGATCCTTCTTCTTGTATACCCACTACCGTTCTGATTTTCGAGCTGCCAATGTCTATACTGGCAACTATTTTTGACTTAGCCATTGTGTCTGGGATATTAGTTGAAAATGATTTTGTTTACAATTGAATTTGCTATTTTGATCATTTTTTCGGGACTTGTGTTCATATTTTTTGTTCGGTCGAGGGTGGCTATTTTGAGCCATCCACCTACCTTTGGTGCCGTAGATGAATGTCCCTAATTGCATTATATGGTGCGTAGATAAAATTGTTTAAAAGTTGGGCTATCTTTTCGAGATCCTTTTCAAGTTCTGCACTCATTTCTCCTCCTGCGTGTATTAAGGTTTCATGAAATTCTTCTTTCATTTCACCAAAATCCATAACTAAATTGGAGCTATTAATTACATCTACCATTCGACTGTGGCAGTCGGATATAGCTGCTGCATTGCCTTCTTTCCCTACACAGCTCCTTAGAATTTCCGCGAGTCTTTTGTAGGTAGAGTCGATGTTTTCGTGAAAATGTCGACGTGCCTTTATATATCTCTTGCCTGCCTCGCCAACCAATTTAGGCTCACCGGCTACTTGTGCCGCCCTTTCCTTTTCGGCTTCTTTCTGATGAAAATCTGCCCATTTTTGCATCAAGCCAGCTATCTTCCCCAATGCTTCAGAGTAACGAGAGGAAACCGCCTCGGCCATTTCTCCACTTTTGGCTATGGCTGCGTAACCGGCTATTAATTTGTCACCATGTGGTTTTCCCTCATCGGCGAGATTCGAACCCTCTCTCATATTTTCTTTTTTAGGCTGATTTTTCGGATCTTTGGTCCATTTCAATAATGCTTCTCGATCCGCATCAAAGTTTGAAACCAATTGTTTGTCTAAAGCACTTTCAGCTACAGTTTTTAAAGGGATAAAATCCGAATTTGCAGCTTTAACTATTTCCCCATTAGGCATAAGAAATGCCCTTGGATTACTATTGGGTGTTTCTCCCGGCTTGACTGAGTGCCCTTCACCCGTTGCAGTTTCGACGATTGTCCATAATTCTCCATTGATATTGTATCTTGTTGCTCCGTGACTTCCTTTTACCATTGCCGCTACGTGTTCTTTGAACAATATTCCGCCTACCATATGTCCAAGACCGATAGAGTTTGCCAATGTTTTGTATGCTGCATAACTATCTTCACAATCACCTCCGCGATCCATGAATGTTCCCATTGTGAGTTTATTTCTTTCTGTTATTTCATTGATGTAGTCCAGATTGTGCTGTAGCCATTGACCGATTTTTAGTAATTTTGCAGTTGCCGAATTTGCTCCTGCCGTTATTTCCTCGGCTATACCTCTGTAGAAACTGTCGCCCGACTCTGTAAACCAGGCGGGATTCCTCATTTTTGCTGTACGTTTATCTCTCGCGTTAAAGAATGTTATCATTTGGGACTGACCCCTTCTCTCTGCCTCTAGTCTTCTGTAACGATCAAAGTAATCCTGAAGATCAATGGTTCTAGTCATTCCACCAAAACTTATTCTCACAGTATTATCCTTGGGATTTCCAAGTGTTGATGGGGGAGTGATGAAAGTTTTCGGATCGTATAGTTTTCCTTTGAGTAAGATCGCGGTTACCCTCCCATCCTCTCCATAGTGAACCTCAAAGTCACCTGGGTTCACCTTTCTTGATTCAATGTTTTGAGCACTAAAAGCCAAGGCCGCTTTCAAAGCTTCATCTGTTGATTTGTTGAATGTTGTTGTGCGGTTTATTCTCTCTACGAATGATGAAGGTTTTACCAATCTTCTAACGTCATTTGGCAAGTTTTCATCTTCAAGATCTTTGCTAAGGTCCCTCATAACCAAGTATTCCTTCTTGCCAACTATTGTAGTGCCTACTCTAGTCGTGAAGTTGTTCATCAGTCGGTTGTATGTGTATGGATCGAAGAATGATCCGGCCTGACGAATGATTGCAAAAAGCGGACCATGTGCTTTGAGTGAAAATTCCGCAGCTTCTCCGGCTTTTCTCCTTTGTGTGTCTTCATAACTTAGGATGTTTTCGTCCTGATCCGGTGCTCCTTGCATGGAGTCATCAGCCTGATCGACGATTTGGTCAGCTTTGGTTTTTGGTGGTTCTTCTTTTTGAGGTGATTCTCCTTCCGGGGTCTTTTCAAGCTCACTTTCCTTATCAGTTTGTTTTCTTCTATTGAGTAGGCTTGTGAAAAATTCCCTCATTGTGTCTTCGTTTATTGGCACTCTGTTCGCCTCTGCCCACTGCAAATAATAAACGATGTGCTTATCAAATGGCATACCGTTGGGCTTTAAAAGTTCCGGAAATTCAGCTCTGCAAATTTCTTCGTAGCGACTGCGATTCTTTTTAAACAAATCTCGCCCATTGTTTAGGGACAAGTTTGGCAGTTTGATCTTCAAAAAATTCTCAAATGCTACCGGTGCTTTGGGCGCCTTTTTTGCCGGTTCTGTAAAGTCTTTGCTAAGGCTATCAATAAGTTGGTCTCCGTCATAGATCAATACACGGCGGAGCTCTGTTGTCGATTGATCCATTCTCACATTTACAACAAAAGTTCCAGCCTTTGCGAGAACTGTTTTGCCATTGTGTGTAACCGGGGTGTCTTTTTTTAATCTGAAAACTCTTATCGGACCTTCTGATCTAATGCCCATTTTTTCCTGAGTTTTCTCCATAAGTCTTACATACATACTTTCGTCAGGTGTTAGCTCCGCAAGAGATGTGCGTTGTTCCGCCTCTTTTGTTGGGAATTTAACCGTTCCGTCCGGACTGACAGTTGACTCACGAAGCGCCAGCATTTTGTAGAGAGCCTCCAAATCGAGTACATCAAGATCAATTTCGACATCATCTTCGTCATGAGGTTTCCTGCGGATTTTCAATATTTCTTTTAGTCTAAATAGAAAATGATTGTGCCCCTGCGGATCATTCTGGGCTAAGCTTAGAAGAAATGCTTTATTTCTGATTCTAAGGTTTGGCAATGCCGGAAAATCTACTTCTTTGTCTCTAGCATCTATAGCGATAGCTTCGTCAACCCTTCCAGCCATATCGTCGGTAACAAGCTGAATAGTTGTAGGCTTTCCTGAATCACCCTCTGCAGGTTTATCTCTTTTGCAACCCGGTACAGTTACAGCCAATGTTGCTAGCAAGGCTAGCGTGGACAACCCTAAATTTCCTCTTTCTATAGACATAGGAGGGGGATGTTGACAGGTTTTTCACCTGGAGTCAAGCTCTTAAAACAAGGTTGCCTGTTTCTCTTCAACTCTTTTACTGGAAGAATGTTTATGGAAGGTGTTTAGACGTTTTATAAGTGAAGTGAATTCGAGTTCCTCAAATATTTTTCTTAGAATTTCTTCATCATACTCGTGGGTCCTGCAGGCATCCAAATCCAGGTCTATGTCTACGTCTGTAATTATAGTGGCTAATCTTTTGCTTAAGAATGCGCTTTCTCTGTCATTTGAGAGTTTAGTATGAGTACTGCCGGTTATTTCATCAAGATTTTCATAAATATTTTCTATATTGCCGTATTTTTGAAGAAGATTTTTTGCAGTCACCGCTCCAACACCTGCAACGCCTTTTATATTATCCGAACTATCACCCTGAAGACCTTTCATATCAGTTATCTGGCTCGGCGTAAGTCCATACCTCTCGAACACTTTGGCTCTATCATAAAGAACCGGTTCATTAAACTTTTGCGTCAATGCGTAAACCATCGTTTTATCCGTAACCAGTTGTAGAATGTCCAGATCGCCTGTGACAATCAAGGTTTCCACATCTTCGTCTTCCTCTGCCTTTTTAGCCAGAGTTCCCAGAACATCATCCGCTTCAAACCCTTGCTTCTCAAAACGCGGAATCTTGAAAGCTTCTACCAATTCTTTTACTCTTGGGATTTGAGAATACAACTCGTCAGGTGCTTTTGTGCGAGTTGCCTTATATTCTTTGTATTCTTCATGTCTGAATGTCGGACCCTTAAGATCAAAAGCTACCGCAGTATAGTCCGGGTGCTCCTTGTTCATTATGTTTAGAAGTATTGATGCAAAGCCATATACAGCGTTTACCTGCTCACCCTGAGATGTCTTAAAGGGTGGCAGGCCGTGGAAGGCACGATGGATAATTGCGTTGCCGTCTATAAGGATGAATTTCCCTTTATTACTCATATGTGTCAACAGTTAGGGGGTCGACTTTGAGGTGATTATAGGCTATAATGGCTAGATAACAAAAACTAAAAAAACATGGGTATTAGTTCTGTAGATAATTTCATAAAACAAAAGAAAGAAGCAAAAAAAATGTTTGCTGATAGATTTTCTTTCTCTTCCAAGAAGCCTTTGCTTGGAGTTGTTCTGGACAAGGAATTATCTGGGAAAGATTCACTCCGCCTTATGCAGATACTTGAAGGCGCAGCTAATGTTAATGTGCAGGTTGCGGTACTTAGCGATTGCGAGCTGAAAAATTTAAAAACTTCAAACACAATAATCCTTCCATATAGTCGCGCGAATAGAAAGCATCTTATGCAAGCTGCTGATATGGCTTTGGGGTTTAAGTTTAGTGATGTGGAGGAAATGCTTCTAAATGGCACAATTCCTATCTCGCCTTCTCGCCGTGAAGTCTCCGATTACGATCCCAACAAAGAAAGTGGCAACGGCTTTATTTATCGGAAGGTCGATCACTGGTGCATGTTTGCCGCCCTGGTAAGGGCACTGGAAACCTTCAAGTTCCCTTACGATTGGAACAATATAGTTAGGTCGGGGCTGGAATCGGTTTTAATCTAGGCTAGGCACTCCTTCGGTTTGAGAAGTGATGTTGGTGATTGTATCAATTATGTCACCGAAATTTATGTACTCAATTATATTGAGTCCCATCGCTTTGCCGACTGTTCCGATGATTACCGTTGCAAGAATAGTTACTATAAGTCCTATAATTGCATATCTGATGGTAGAAACAGCCGATTTGATCTTTTCTTCTTGCCCCCCGGAAAGAATGAATGAAATACCACCAACGAATATGAATATAACAGAAAGCAATCCGGCAATTATAATGGCGTATGCCAAGCCTCTGTTGATGATTTCCAGTATTTCATAATTTTCTGCGGCATCAATTATTGACTTACTTCCGCCACTATCGCCTATACTTGCCATAAGTTGTGTTTTCTAAATTCTAAAGCTTTTGTATATTAAACCTCTTCGCCTCCGGGTTCAACTATCTTTAAGTTGACACGTGCATTATTCTTGGATCCAATTATGCGAAGTAAAATTCGAAGGGCTTTTGCGGTTTGTCCGCTTTTACCAATGATTTTACCCATGTCATCCTTGTTGACCTTTAGCGTAAGTAATACACCCATTTCGTCTATTTCTCTATCAACAGAAACATCGTCCGGGTTTTCAACGATTTGTTTGACCACGTATTCTACAAAATCGCGATCGATTGTTTCGTCAGTTGTTGTTGCTTCATCTGTCATATCTCGATGGGGTTAGAGATGTATGATAATTTTCAATTTGCAGTAGATTTTTCTTCGGCTACTGATGCCTCTGCTTCTGACGTTTCTGATTCAGATGCGTCCGCTGGCGCTTCCGCATTTTCTGCCTTGGCTTCTTCTTTTGGTGCTTCGGGCGCTGGCGCTGGCGCGGCTTCCTCCTTGGCTTTTGACGTTTCTGATCCAGATGCGTCCGCTGGCGCTTCCGCATTCTCCGCTTTCGCTTCGTCATTTTCCGCTTTTTTCTTCTTTTTCTGTTTATCGCGAGGAGCAATGAATTCTTCCATTCCCTCCATGCCATTTTTCTTTAACAAAGCAGCGACAGAATCGCTTGGACGGGCGCCTACTGAAATCCAATACTTGGCTCTTTCCGTATCAACCGTGAAAGTTTTTTCCTTTGTAGCAGGCAAATAGCTTCCAAGATTTTCTATGAACTTCCCTTTGATAGGGGATGTGTGTTCCTGGACAACGACGCGGAAGCTTGGCTGTCTTTTCTTACCTGTACGGCTGAGTCTGATCTTTAACAAATGTCTTTCTTAAACGGATAGTTTGTGGGCTTTATTGTAGTTATCAGATGTTTAAAGTCAAGCGGAAATTGATGGGTCTGATTCCCTAAGTTGGGTACGAATAATTTTCACGAAATTTTTGCCCGCGATTTTATTCATTTCTTCAATTATTTTGGCCTTTCTTATTATGACTTCTTGCGACCAGGCCGGATTTTCTACATCCAGAACCAATGTCCCGTCCTTAAAGGATCTTGGCTTTATGTTTTCCATTGCTGCCTCCCTACCTTTAAATAACTCCGGCATAAGGGTGCGAAATTGCTGACACATTGTGGCTGCCTGTACCTCTTTTGAGATGCCCCAGTGCTTAGCTGCGCCCTTTACTAATTGTTGAAATGGTTCGAACACGAGTAGTAATAGTTTTTATGATGCTCTTGTGATTACGTTGAAGGTTTTTTTTGCCATTTTTTCCCAGGTGAATTTTGATGTGTGGCGGATTCCTTTTTCGATTAATGCGGCTTGTAGATCACTATCCTTATATAGTGTTTCTATTTTTTCAGCAATATCCTCGGTGTTTTCCGGATCGAAGAAAAGCGCGTTATCTATACCGCAGACTTCCGGAATTGAAGAATTGTTTGAGGCTGTTACCGGCGTTCCGCAGCGCATTGCCTCAAGTGGAGGTAAACCGAATCCTTCGTAAAGCGAAGGGAAAACGAAAATGTGTGCGGCATTATATAGATGAATCAATTCTTTTTCCTCCACCAAACCCGGAAAAATGACATCACCCTCAATGTCCAGTTTTTTAACCGTGTTTTTTACCTCCGGATAATTTGGGTCAGCCTTACCCGTTATAACCAGCTGCAGATTGTAATTTTTTTCTTTTAGCTTTTTGAATGCGTGAATCAATCTGGGAAGATTTTTGTGGTCACGCCACACCCCCGTATATAGTAGGAATTCTTTTTTGATGTGATATTTGTGAAGAGTTTTCTCAAGTACATGGGCATCTTTGACTATAGTAAAGTCAGGATTTATTCCGTGGTGTATCACTTCTATCTTGTCTGGATCTCTTTTTAGAAGCTTAACAATGTCGTCTTTTGTGTTTTGGGATACCGCAATGATTTTTTTGGCTTTTTTAGTCGCGTTTTTGATTGTGAGGTAGTAGGCGAGTCGGTGATACCATTTGGTCATTTTGCGTCCGGGAAAAAGCGAAAGTGTGAGGTCGTGGATGGTCACCGTATATGGACGGCGATAAAAGATTGGCACATTGAAATGCGGAAAATGGACGTGGTCGAGCTTTTCTTTATTTAATAGTCGAAGAAATCGAGTTTGCTCTTTGATGGAATAATGTTTTGCGTTTACGAGGATTTTTTTTATGGGAGCGATGGTTTTGAATTGGTGGAATTCGGGGTTGTTAAAGAAGAGAACTAGCTGATGTGGTTCCTTAAGATGCCTATTTAATTCTATGATATTGCCGACCAGTTCGTGGGTGTACCTACCTATGCCTGTGAAGTTGGAACTGAAGAGACGACAGTCGATTCCTATGCGCATGTCGGTAGTGTAGAGAAAAGTGCTTGTTTTTGGAAAGGAATTATATTACTTTTTATCGGCAATAATAAAGTGGAGCGGTAGTTCAGCTGGTTAGAACGCCTGCCTGTCACGCAGGAGGTCGCGGGTTCGAATCCCGTCCGTTCCGCCATTTATGTTATTGCCTGGAAAGCGCTTTTTTGGTTCTGAAAATTTTTGCAAAAATTGAACAGAATTATTTAAAAATCTATTGACTAAGTAGGGTTGCTGTAATACAATTGTATTACAATTTAATTTATTGATTATGAGAGCGGTTTTAAGCATTTCCCTCCCGGTCGAAAAGAAAAAAGAAATTGAAGAGAGGGCAAAAAAAATGAATCAAAGTACCAGTGCCTATATTATTCGCGTTTTTGAACTTGAAAAAAGCCTCATTTCCGAAGATGAACTCTTGCAGATGGCTAACAAAGCTGAGAAAGATTACAGGGAAGGGAAAACAAAAAAATTAGGGTCTTTGGCTGATCTTATGTAGAAATTTATGCAAGTCAAAGAAATTCATTATAATGGAAGTTTTGAGGCACAGTTTTTAAATTTACCAAAATTTATTCAGAAAAAGGCGTGCAAATGTGAGCAACTTTTCCGTGAAAACGCTTTCCATCCGTCTTTAAGGCTTCATAAATTGAAAGGGAAACTTGATGGACTTTGGAGTATTTCGATAGATATGAAATATAGGATAATTTTTAAGCCGATGAATGATGGTGTTATTTTGTTTGTGAGTATTGGGCTACATGCGATCTATGATTGATGCGAAAATAAAAGATTTTGAGGCGGAATATTGTGATTTCAAGTGAGAATTTAATCTTTGATTTTCAGAAAGTATATCTGTTACTTGCAGGCTCGACATTGTAAAAATACCGTTTTTGTTGTATATTATACTATTGGTTAAACTTATTTAATATGCAACAGCCAGATACCGATTGGGGCTACACCTTGCAAAACATCGAGGGATTACCTACTGATTTGTTTGAGGATGTGGAAATACCTATACAGTCAGTTGAAGTAAATGGAAAACAATTAAGGTTGTCTTGTAAATTTTTGGATACGAATAAGCACAAAGACCAGTTGCCTGATACTCCAAAATTCCAATATTCGGACTCCAAATACTACTTGTTCGTTCATAACGACGATGGTAGCCCTGTAGCAATTGGTATTCTAACTCTTTTTCATAACAGAATGGGAGACTTCTATGAGGGGAAATCAACAATTATTGTTGCCGATGAGGAAAGAGGTAATGGAATAGCCTCCGCACTCGTTGATCCTTCCAAAAAATTGCTTCAATTTGTTGCAGACAAGAGGCAAAAACCTATTGAACTTGAAGTTTGGAATCGTAATTTGGAGAACTTGCAGGAACTTCAAAGGGCTAGAGTTCAAGATGCTGACGCAATTGCTATAAAAAGTGCGGAACAAGAGCGATGGCAACATTTATATGGAGATAGTGGCAAGTTTGGGGTAGGAAAAGAAAATGTTGTCACAACGGGGAAAGAAAACAGTCCACAAGTCTTTAGGATGGTCTTTCATCCTCAAAAAGCAGATGAAACAGTTCCGAGAATAAAACAAGGCACAAAGGAGGATGTTGGCGATGCAACTAAGTAAACACTCAATAGCAATAAGCAGAGTTTTCCCTAAAAAAGGTTCTGATTGCGTTCACTCCCTCCCGCCATTTATACTGTTTGATAAAAAGACTATTAGATGGCATTTTGTCTATACAGAAGCCTATTTTGTACTAAATCTTTTTGCATATTTCTATATACTAAAGCCATGTCCAAATATTTCGCATATCTGGCCAGGTGTAGTGACGATAGTCTTTACTCGGGGTATACCAATGACATTGCCGGACGGGAGTTGGCTCATAATGAAGGGGAAGGAGCCCGATATACCAGGGGTCGGCGACCTGTGAAAATTGTTTATTTTGAGGAATTTGCAAATCGCAGTGATGCCATGAAGAGGGAAGCCGCACTTAAAAAGCTTCCGAAAGTGAAAAAGAGAGTTTGTTGAAAGGGTAAGAAAGGCTAATAGTCCCTGCCGGCTTGGAGTAATTTCTTAAATATGCTATTAATTACTCATTAAATCCTTAAAAAAATTCCTATGAAAAGATGTACACTTTGTGGTCCCGGCATCATGAATTTCTCGCTTTTTATGTTGCGTTTAGCCATTGGGGCGGTCTTTATTCATGCAGGATGGGCTAAGCTGACGGGTATTGAAGGCCTGACCGGAATGTTTACCGGAATGGGATGGCCAGCACCTGTGTTTTGGGCGTGGTTACTTGCTTTGACAGAGTTTGTTGGTGGAATTGGCGTTGTACTTGGCGTTTTCAGCAAGATATTTGCTGGTTTACTTTCAATCGTGATGATCGTAGCCTTATTAACAGTACATATAAATGGTCCATATGTTGAAGCCTATGCGCCCATAGCGCTACTTGGCGCTACGCTTGGACTTATGGGAGTCGGTCCCGGGAAATGGGCACTACTGAAAAAACAGTGTATGTGCAAATAGTATCTTTTGCTATGCTAGCGGCATGTCCAAACTACATAATCTCAAAATTGATTCTTTCGAGAGCATAGCTTCGCCGAAAGAAGTGATGAAAGACGTGCCTATAACTGAAAACGCGGTCGAAACCGTTTTGAATGCAAGAAATATTATAACTGATGTCTTGGATGGAAAGGATCCTCGGAAAATCATAGTGGTTGGGCCATGCTCTATTCATGATGCTAAGGCTGCAATTGAGTATGCCGAAAAATTGGCTGAGTTAAACAAAAAAGTGCAGGATAAGATGCTGCTGGTGATGCGGGTTTATTTTGAGAAACCTCGGACTACCGTGGGGTGGAAGGGATTTGTTTATGATCCACATTTAGATGATAGCTATAGCCTTAAAGAAGGGGTTACAATGGCCCGAGAACTTCTTGTAAGAATAAATGATATGGGGCTTCCTACAGGGACCGAAGTATTGGGGCCAATTATCATTCAGTACTATTCCGACTTGATTTGTTGGAGTGCAATTGGTGCCAGAACCGCTGAGTCACAGATTCATAGGGAGCTTTCCAGTGGACTTTCGATGCCCGTTGGATTTAAGAATGGGACTGAAGGAAATCTGGATATTGCCGTAAATGCCATGCTTTCAGCAAAGGCTGAGCACAATTTTTTGGGAATGGATGACGATGGGCGAGTTTCTGTTGTTTCTACGAAGGGTAATCCAAATTGCCATTTGATTCTTAGAGGTGGAAAAACCGGGCCGAATTATTCTTCTCAAGAAGTTGCCAAGGCTGCTGAATTCTGCAGGAAATCCGGCGTAAATGAGCGGTTGTTTGTGGATTGTAGTCATGCAAACAGTGAAAAAGATTATCGCAATCAGGCGCGAGTTTGGGATTCTCTTTGGGAGCAAATCGCAGAAGGCTCTGAAAACATTTCCGGTATTATGGTGGAGAGCAATTTGGAAGAAGGTAGTCAAAAAATAGCCGGTGGATGGGGTGATCTCAAATATGGCGTCTCTGTAACAGACAGCTGTATTGGCTGGAAGGAAACCGAAAAGCTGATTTTA
>JAQBYK010000003.1 GCA_027622635.1 bacterium | reverse complement strand
TGGTGGAAAGGTTTATACTGGAGAAACAGAAGAAGGACGAAATTTTATAGCTACTCAGAATATAGTTCGTTCCGCACATGAAGAAGCAATACGAGCGCATATTCTTACAAACACAGGCAAATCGCCGGAAGAATTGAGTGGCAGAGATCTCATGAGTGCTCGCACTGATGCGGACATGGATTTGGCAGGGCAACAGGTAGATAGTTCGATAATTGACAAATATTTAGTGCCGATCGGAGCGACAAATACACCGCAACCAGCAGCAACACAGGCACAAGCGGAGCCAACTCAAGCACCGCAACCGGCAGCAACACAGGCACAAGCGGAGCCAACCCAAGCACCACAACCAGCCACTGAAGCCTCACCACCGGTGGAGGCACCACCACAAACAAACGCGCCAGCAGAAGATGCAGCGCAAACGCCTGAAGAGCCAACACCAATAGATGACAAAGAGGATGAAGCTAAGAAATTCGATATTGAGCAAGGCAAAGCAATTGCAGCCGGTTTAAGCGACTATGCAGGAGGTGCAAAAGATAAAAAAAATCAAAAGAAAGCTGAAGAAAATGAGAAGGGACCTCCGGGTCCGGGAATTCCAGGTAAACCTATGCAAATGCCGAATATTCCAAAAGAGGAACCGGCTACACAAGGACAACAAGGTGTGAAAACCACCCAAGGAGGAGGACAGGAAGCACCTGTAGCTAAAGGAAGAGTTACACATGCGGGGCCAGGTGGAACCAGAACCAAAACAAGGGCCCCGGGAATAAATGGAAAATACAAAATGTCACCTCAAGAAGAAGATCCAATAAGATCTCCGAAAATCAGGACACCTGAAGAACCGGCGGATTCCGCATCAGCCAAAACAAAAAAGAAAACGGGCAAGAAAATTGCAGTAGCCGCAGCAGTAACTGGCACGGCAGGTCTTGGTAAGTGCATGTCCGCCAGCGCGGCAAGCATATCAATGTTAAATACAATAATCGATTTACTCACCCAATGATCAAAACGAAAAACAAAAATATAGCAAGAAGTACAATCAAAATATTGTTAATAAGCTTAGTGGTATCACTAAGCACATTTTCAGGCGTAAGTTACGCGGCGGGTGAATGTCCAAAAGTGGGAAACGTAGATGGCACAACCAGTGACAAGGGGAAAACGTGTTCATACGCATCAGAGGTTGAATGTCCGAATACTTATACAGGAAAAAAAGCGACCCCTACTGTTTGTACAAAATCAGAAACACCACCGGGAGAAATCGAAAAAGCCATAGACCAAGCTCAATTCTTCGTAGGACTACAGAAAACCCTAAATCGCCTTATATGGCCGGTACTGGTAATGATTGGCGGTCTTATGCAGAACGACTTGCTCTTTTCAAACGGGATGGAAGAAAAACTCAGGGACATTTGGATACCTATCCGAAATCTCGTAAACATACTTTTTGTAGTAATATTGGTTGGTATAGCCCTATACAATGTATTGGGACTCGGGGATGAAAACGGCCAGTATTCGATAAAAGCCGCCCTTCCAAAAATAATTATAGGAATAATAGCTATCAATTTTTCCTTTTTAGGAATCAAGGTATTTCTGGATGCGATGAATGTCATAACAGTCTCGGTATTCGCACTGCCGGGACAAGTCTCAGAGGGACTGGAGAATGTGATTCAGCTTAAGGATGGAGATCCATCAAGAATTGAATTCGAAGAAAAATTATGTGCACAAATGACGGGAAAATCATACAAAGAGCTTAAAGACAAAAAACTAGAGCAACAAATAAAAGATCAGGAAAAAGCTCTTTTAAAGAGATTTGCCATGGAGTATCTCGGAACTTCCTACGTGGATGCTACTCACGGAGGAATGACTGAAAACCAATTAGCGGACGCAATAAAAAAATCAGATAAAAAAGGGGGGGCGCAAAAAGCAGAGGATTTTAGTAAAAAAGTAGAAGATGGAAGAAAAGGAGCATTTTGCACTGGAGGGCAACTTTCAGACGCGGGAAAACTATTTTTAACCAGATGGGACTCTCGAAACGCAGCTCTCGCCATGGCAATATCAATGGGACAGATTATTCAATATGAAGAGATACACCCGGAAGGCCTTAAAGATGTCACGAAGTTAGCCATCAGCACAATTTTTTCATTTGCAATGTATCTGGTATTCACAATATCCTTTCTTGCACTCTTCATAGTGCTACTGGCAAGGCTGGTTGTGATGTGGCTAAGTATAGCAATATCACCGGTACTCTTATTAATTATAGCCGCCCCAAGTTTAAAAGAAAAAATGGGGGGATTTAACAAGGTCTCAGATAATTTCATAAAACTCGCAATAGCACCTATAATAATTGGACTTTCAATGACCATAGGATGGATCATGCTTAATGCTTTGAGAGGAGTGGAGAGCTTTCAGACAGGTACTGGTTTGTCCATGGACCCGAGTGGTGGTATCCCGGTTGTAGGACTAAGTACTATACAGGATTTAACAGTTGCCCTCGGAACAGTAGCTGTCATATGGCTGGGAGTTTTTGGTGCGGCGGAAGGAACTATCGCATCCACTGCAACGGACTTCTTGAAAGATCAAGCGCAAAGAGCAGGGAAATTTATTGGTACACTACCACTCAAACATACACCGCTTATCCCTGTTGATGTACCGGGAGCGGAAGGCAAGAAATTCAGCATGGCCGAATTGGGGCATACATTAGGTGAATTAACAAATGTAGGAGAACAAAACAGGCTGACAAAATTAATCAAAGGCGAACAAGTAGAAGCGGGAACCGTTAAAGATACAAGCAAAGTTGCAAACAAAGAGGATTTTTATAAATTTCTTCATTCAAGAGGTGAAAAATTAACAAGTGCAGCGGATTTAAAAAACCTTGAAGCAATATCGAAAGGAACACTCAGAAAAGACCTGGGGCTAAAAGGTCCAGAACTCGCAGCTCTTAAAGCGTTTGTGGCAGAGCCTAATAAAGAGGGGGCTGTAAATACATTGTTAACTAGTACCCCGGGCATTAAAGCTGGTAAAGGCGGATTGAAATTGGAAGGTGCTGCTAAACCGGCCACAGGAGGAGGAGCCGCCGCAGCAGCAGGTACGGTAGCTGCAGCACAAGATGTGACAGGAGACACAAAAGTGGGAGGCAAATCAATTGAGGAGCACGCAGGCACAGAGGAAGCCAAACAACAAGACGCGGTAGCAGCATTTAAGGGGAATGCAGATACACTTAAAGCATCATTACATATAATAGGTAAAAAACAGGGAGGTCCTGATGCAACTGATACAGCGAAAGTAAAAGGAATGCTTGCGAAATTGGTAGTGAATCCGGGTACTGACAAGGCTCAAGTGCCAACAACTGAGGAACTCAAAATCACCTTAGGAGCTGGTGGTTATGAAACACTGGTAAGTAGTTTTGTAGATGAAGACAAACTCAAGGTAGAGTTGGAAACAATACAAAAGGACTCCAGAACTCCGGCACCACCGATAGTAGGAGGATAAGCAACTACTCCATAATCCAATTGCCTAAACACAGCCAAATTGCTACACTTGAGTATTATTTACAACCCAGATGAATACAGCAAATCACAAAGAAGAAAAGACCTCTGCTAGGCTCCTGACTCAGGAGCAGGAGAGATATGCACAGGAGCTTGAGGCAATGGGGGGACAACCTCACGCCAAGGAGTTGGCGAAGCAATTTCGCAAAGGCAATATCGAAGCAACAACCTTCAAACAGGCTAGAGAGCTGCTTCGAGATCCAAACAAAATGAAGGACGATAGTTACAAGAACTTCATTAAGGCCTTGGCAAAAGGTAAATTCCCAAACAAAGCGAAAAGTGCGCCGCATTTCCTAAAAGCTCTCTCTGGATCAGAAAAAGAAAGGGCCTATGCCAAGGAGGTAATCACAGATATTAGTCTTGATACATCGGGACCACTTTCCAAACGCCTGGAAAAAGCTCACTTAAAGGAGCTCACTGATTTAAGACAGGAGGAAGTTGCACAAAAAACTGTTTCTCAAACATCAGCAACGGTTGGCACTATAACTACAAGTGCAGACCTACACAGCAGGCTCGCAATGGCGGCGGAAACCTCAGAGCTACTGGAAGGCAATTGGCAATTGGAAAAATTTGATTCTAAACAAGCCAAAAAAACAACCGCCCTTATGAAAAAAAGAAAGGGGGTTCAAGAGGAATACGTTCAAACATTCGCGGAACTTAGAGAAGAACAATCAAAGGATCCGGTCGACGAAGTAGCTGTAAAAAGATTGCAAAAAAAACTACGCGATTTGGATGCCAAAAACGAAGAAATCCAAAAAGAATATCAAAAAGAAAATGCTGCAGCACTCGCCTATATTGAGAGAAATGCAAAACGTAACGAAAAAATAAGAGAACTTGAAACATTGGAAACAGGGATTCCACTAAACAAAAAAGGAGTAGTGATAAAAGTAAAAGTGCCGGATAAAGATGGGAAAACAGATGAATCAAAAGAAGAAAGGATTTTTATAAAAGAAGGTGGAATAAGTTTTGACACCGACAGAACAGACCTGGAGGAAGTTGCAACAGGATCTATCCGGATCGTAACAGTACATGAAAATGGGCAAGAGGAGGAACCAAGAAACGCAACAAATCTGGCAAGTTATCTTAACGCGTATGGCGCATACGAAGACATCCCGGATTTAAAACAATTAAATGCAGAGATTAGTGAGCAAACAGGAGAAACGGATCTGGAGGAAGGAATGGAATTCGAAATAAAAGAACCCATAGATGATGAATTTGATAGCGAGAAAAGACAAAGCAAAAAAATTAGAATTGAAAAAATTGACAAGGAAAATGGCAAGATTATTTTAGATAAAGCGGTAATTGCTACTCCAAGAGAATGGATTTCTCTTTCAGTTCATCCCAATATGTACGTGGATCGTATTCAAAGGGAGTTTACTTATGGGCAATTCGCAAAACTTTTAAAACAACACCAATATCAAACAGACATTTCAACAAAAAGATTGGACAAACTCCTTGAAGATAAGGACTTTAAGCCGCTCGAAGATGGAGAGAAAAGGAAGATATGGTATCTGGATGAAACCGGCAAAAGGAGAGAAGGTTATTTGTCCAAAGAAGACGGTGAATATCATTTGGAACAAGCGGATATTCGAAGAACTGATTACCCGGATTATGAGAAATTAATTCAGGCGGGAGTACCTCTTCATATTGCTGCTGCACATCAGGCGAAAACACTTGAAAAAGACCATCAAAACAAAACATGGAAACGAAAAAAACTTGGAACAAGAAATCTGCTTGATATGGCCAATAAAGGCAATATGGCAGCAACTACAACTGAGGATGAAGACTTACAAGACCCGGGTACGGATGCGGGCACGGATTTGGGCAGCACAGACACTTCAAGACCTTCCAGCTCAAGCCATTCCAGCTCAAAAACTTCCGGCTCAAGTAATGAAGAAGAAAAAGACTCCAAAAGAGGAAAAGTACCAGTGACACACGACGAAGCCCTGGATTATTCTGAAATATACAAGACGGGTGGCATGGAGACAAAAGAAAGAAGCATATTAAGGGAAATGTGGACAAACACCAGATTTCTAAGTGGAAATGATATTTGGGAGATGGGTAAAGCAATGTGGGAATACTATGAACGTAGGTGGCAAAGACGTCAAAAAGAAAGATATTCAAGTATAGGTACGGACATACCATTTTTCGCACCTGAGATGAAACGTATACACCAGGCTGCTGAAAACGAAGAAGTAAATCAGTTTAAGGAAACTTTCGAGCAATTTGGTGTGTTTCAAATTCAGGAACGACTGAAAAAAACCAGGAATCGCGATGAGATGAAGGCTGCAATCATGGTTCTTTCAGACAAAGGTCAATTACGATGGGATGACATAGATTTTTGGAAAAATCTAAACAAATTTGTTGATGCAAGTGTTGCAATCCCAATCCCCTCTAACGGAGATCCAAACACTCGTGTAAGCGATAAGGATGATAGGACCGGATTTGATTTTATTGCCGGAGCGATTGATTCCTTGTGGGGAGAGGGGACATATAACGGTTGGTTTAACAAAAACAAAGGTTCATATCAGAGTAACGCAAAAGGATATTACGAAGAAGGTAACCAACTCGAAGGTGTGGATGGAGGGCATGGTAGGAGACTTGCAACATTACTTGCAGATCATAAACGTGGAAACTTTGTCGATCCACACGAATATGAGGGCTTGATACTGCATGCGATAGAAAGAGGAAAGGCCGGCATGCAACAAAAAATATACTACATGATAGAGGGTGTGGCAGCCGTCAATATGCATGGACGCACGATCTTACCATTTGATCGAATGGCGCACATTAATTCGGAGATGCTGACAAGGTTTCCACTATTGGAATATCTTTGTGCCAGCGTCAAAAGACCTGATGGTAAAACCCATCGATTCACAATCGACGATTACAAAAGGTGGGTTAAAGATTGGGACGAAGGTCAGGTTATGAATCCGGACAAATGTCGTCCGGGTAAGAAAGTTGACGAATTCATGTGGAAATACATTCTACCAAGTGATGAAACTCAAAATAGAATTAATAAGGTGCTTAGAAATGGTGAAATGCTTGACCACGATGATATGTTTGCATACCTTCCACCGGCAACTGAGTCGGTGATTACCGATGCCACAAAATCAACCACAGGTTCCAAGAAATTCTTGACTGTAGAGGGATATGCGAATGGGTTTCCTGGCTTTAGCCAATATTTACGTAGCCAGGCGGAAAACGACAATAGAGAAAAATTAAGAGAAGGAATTAAATCCTATGTCCGTTTTGAAGGGATTATAACAGATAGATTCGAAAAGGCCGATAAGGGATATCAAAGATTTGATTGGTCCACTTTGAATAGCGGAACAATTAACACACCTGATCGACCGCCACAATTATTTATTGATCAGATGAATAAAGTTGTTGGGCAAATAGTGGAGGCATATGGGGACCCCAAATTAATAGAGATCTACGGCCTTCTCAGACAAAAAACAGGAAACATTCAATTGCACAAGGAAGAAATGGACAAACAAAAACGTATAGACCAGGCTTTCAAAGAGTTTGGAACACTCTTCACCAATGTAGTAAAATCAGATAATGGTGAGAAAATGGTGAAAATTACCGAAAGTGCTAATTTGGAAGGATTGCCTTTTGGAGTTAGTGATGAGGAAAGGGCTATGAGAAAAGCAGCCTACAAAGACAGTATGGAGCTGGGGTAAAGTATAACGAGCCTTGACTACAAACCTGTTACGTGTTTTAATGTGCACTTGTTTTACATATAAACATGGTAGAAGAACCCAAAAAGGACTTAGCTATCCCCAGACACAGGGAGATACCAGGTGGAGCAGCTAACATCTTAGCTGATGGAATAGAATCCATAATCAAAGCCTGTAAAAGTACAGCGGATTTCATCAGAAATAAGGTGGACAAAGTCTTAGAATTAGGAGCCACCGGGTATCCGATAGGCATCAGAGAAAATATTTTGGCAAGAGTAGCCGGCGTTTTGGATTGGACAATCAAAAAATCCAGAAAAATGAGGCTTCTCGAAAAAGTTAGTTTTGAAAACTTACCACCTCTGATAGAAGGAAACGTAAACAGAGAGGGAAATATCAGATTGCAGTGTGAGATAGTAGACACGTTGGATTCAAGTATAACAGTTGAACTACCATTACAGGAGGAATTAGGTCAAATTGCAAAACGCACTTTTGATATGGGGGTTCCACCTGAAAAATTGATTAAATTTCTTGAAGATGACCAAATATTAGATCTATTAATTGAGGGGGTATTAAACGCTGAACACTCAAGATTCCGGGCCCATAACCTTTCATCCCTTATTTATTCTTCACTTCAATCAGTTCAAAAAAAGCTGAGGGTTTATGCTGATAAACAAAAAAAACTTCCCGTGGAAGGAGAGGTAGAAGAAAAAATAAGAAGAAACTTAGCATATTTGAAAAGAACATTCGATCCGAATGACATTAAATACACAATCACAAATACAACAAGAATCCTTCAGGAAAGGTACCCTGACTACGATATTGTGACTTGGCTAAAAGAAAATATGCATTTACTTATAGAAATTATTTCAGGAGTAAGTAAGGAAGAAAGACACAAAGCTGATGAAGATAGATCAGAAGTAAGCCACATGAGTAGAATAGTTAACGAAGTTTATGAGGAAAGAGGAAAGACTCAACCGGAACAATTTGTAAGATTAAATATATCAAGGTTTTTTGGACTTAAAGAAAGCGCAGGCACTGCTTACCTGAATAAGATGCTTAAAAATGAGGGTATAGACAATAGGCCATTCTTATACCTTGACATTGATAATCTTAAAGAATACTTCGAGGAAAGCCTTACGAGATTATCCGATAGAGATTTAGGTGTTAATCAGTTGCGCAATATTCTCATTAGTGAGACTAGACGATTTGCGACGCTTAATGGCTCAAACACAGATGTATTAGTAGCCAGGAAAGGTATTAAGGAATATTTCATTGCAGCATTTGAAGACACCGGTGACATGTTGAGCATGATAGATACAATGATTAAACAGACATGTCCTGTAATATCTTCTCATGTTGACGTAGTTGATGTTTTGGCAAATCCAAAAGAAACACCACCGGAAATAATGGAAAATTATTCAACGTGGTTTGAGCCTGATGGGAGTCTGGTTCGTGGTACAAGAGGGCCATATTACAAGTACCTTCGTAAAATATTTGGATTACCGGAAGATGAAAAATTTGAGAGAGTCAAAGAGCGTGTTGAGACTATGTTAGGAAACGTGAACTCATATATTGATGGAATCATTGGCGATCTGGGAATGCCGGATATTTTGATTGAACACATTCGAAACACAAATGATTATGCTCAATTGGTAAAGATTGCTTGCGAATCTAAACTTGAAGACGAAAAGTTTTTGGCAAGATTAAAGATAGAACTCGCTATATTGATATACAGTTGCACAGGTACTCCAAGGTGGGTATTTAGAGATCACGAAGCCAAAGGAGTAAAAGCTTCATTGGAGAAGGCGAAAGGTGGAATTAGAATAGAGGAGCATTCCCCATTAAGAGAAATAGAATTCATTGATTGTACAGATGGAACAGTTGAAATGATTGATGAAGGTGAAACAACAAGAACAACAACTATGGGAGAACAACGCAAAGTAAAACTCATACCCGCTCAGTTCGCAAAGATTCCATGCTGGCTTTTACCGGCCAACAATGGAGATGATGAAGAAGAGACAGATGATGATGATTACATAGGAATAAAGTCCTTGAGAAGCTTGGTCACAAAACTTCTTCATAGAGAAAAAACAAGAGCAAGAGATGTTACGGACATTTTAAGAATGACAATTGTTGTAGATAGCGTTGAAGATTTGATTAGAGTGCAGAAAGAATTGGAGAGCAACTATATCAGTTTTGGAAGAAGCCTAAAGCGTGAGAACAGATATGGCAAATTTGTGAGAGTTAAAACATACAATACAGCTAAAAATGCAAGTAAATCTGATGAGTACAGAGCTTTGAGATATGTGGTGGATGTGCCAATAAAGGATACATCTGATTCGGTTGATTATTTCGCGCCGATTGAAATCAGGGTCCTAATGACGGAGGATCTTCTAAAAGAGAGAAGTAAGTATCACCCTGCAAGCCATAGAAAATATGAATTAAACCGTCTGAGGAAAGTATTCAGAAGACTGGCACCATGGGAAATATTCAGAAGATTCTATAAAGAAACTGAGCCGGACGAAGATGATGTTTTTGAGAGAAAAGAGCTCGTACTGAAAGATCAAAGAGATTTCGGACAATTGGCTATACCAGCAAACTGGCCACAAAATCTTTAACATTCAATGCCTCCTGCTTTTTGGTTTCATAGCTTCTTACTGCAATTGTACCCTCTTCCGCCTCTTTTTCTCCAACTACCAACATATAAGGAATCTTTTGCATTTCAGCATTGCGTATCTTTTTGCCCAGACTCTCATTTGAGTTATCTATTTCATAGCGAACTCCAGCCTTGTTAAGTTCACCGGCCACTTTGTCAGCATACTTGGAGAATTTTTCAGATACGGGCAAAATAATTGCTTGAACCGGCGCCAGCCACACAGGGAATGCTCCGGCATAATGTTCAATTAAAATGCCCAAAAACCGCTCAAATGAACCGTAAATTGCGACATGTAAAACTGCAGGCCTATGATCCTTCCCATCCTCTCCTGTATATTTCATGTCAAAATTTTCCGGCTGATTGAAATCCAATTGAACAGTTGTTAATTGCCATTCTCTACCAATTGCATCCATAACCATGATATCAATTTTGGGTCCATAGAAAGCCGCTTCTCCCTCCTCTATTACATATTCATTTCCCCAACGTTTTACACTGGCAATTAGCTTTTTCTCTGCAATATCCCAAACTTTATCATCCCCAAAATACTTGTCAGGATTCTCTGGATCTCGAATAGAAATCTGCGCCTTGAAATTCTCAAAACCGAATTTATCAAACAATTCCTTAGTTAAACCCAAAATCATGTCAATCTCCTCCTCAATCTGGTCATGTTTCACAAAATGATGAGTATCGTCTTGAGTTATGCATTTTACCCGAAGTAAACCGTTAACCTCTCCACTTTTTTCATTTCTATAAACAGCAGTATTCTCCGCATATCGAAGTGGTAATTCCTTATAACTGTGCGGCTCGGAATTATACAATTCAAAATGGTGAGGACAATTCATCGCTTTCATCACATATCTTCCACCATCAGCTGTCTCCATCGCTGGCATCATTGCATCATACTTTCCCATATGACCACTTTTTACATACAATTCTTCTTTAGCCACATGTGGAATTCTCACAAAACTATAACCATTTCGCTTTTTCAAACCTGTAATGTATTCATTCAAAACTCCAAACAAACATTCTCCTTTAGGCAAAAACATGGGATATCCGGCACCCACCAAGTCACTAAAAGCAAACAAACCTAATTGTTTACCCAAAACTCGATGATCTCTTTTCTTAGCTTCTTCCAGTTGCTTCAGGTGAGTATCCAAATCATCTCTATTTGCCCAACATGTTCCGTAAATTCTTTGTAGCATGGGGTTCTTTTCACTTCCTTTCCAGTAAGCTCCGGCAATAGACATGAGCTTAAACGGACCGATTTGACCGGTATGGTCGGTGTGCCCGCCTCTACAAAGATCCACGAACATTCCTTTACCATCAGCCGGCATGACATTCTCATAAAAAGTAATATCATCTCCTCTATCCATGAATTCCTTAGCTAATTCCATCTTATAAGTTTGTCCGGTTTGCTTCAAAAACTCCAAACTTTCATTAACAGGTTCTTCTTTCAAAACAAATCGCTGATTCTGTTTCACAATCTGTTTCATTCTCTTCTCAATCAAAGGCAGGTCTTCGGGAATCAATGTGCGGGGCAACTCAAAGTCATAATAAAAACCATTCTCAATGGCGGGACCTATGCCTAATTTTGCCTCCGGAAACATATCAAGAACAGCCTGTGCTAAAACATGCGCACATGAATGTCGCATTGCATCTAAGTCTACTTTTGGCTTATCTTTTGCCATGGTAAACTGATCCTACGATGAAATTAACAAAACTTCAACTCGAAAACTTTCGTAATTACAAGAAGCATGTCTTCGAATTTTCGGCTAAAAAAGATCTTACTGTCCTGGTTGGACCAAATGGCATGGGTAAGACGAATTTCCTTGAAGCAATCTATGTCCTTTCTCTTGGAAAATCTTTTAGATCTCTATTGCAGGACAATCTAATCAAATGGGACGACGATTTTATGCGCTGTACCGCAAAAATTAATGATGAAGACGAAGAGGTGGATCTCGAGGTCTTTTACTCCAGCAAACCAATAAAACAAAAGAATTTCAAAAAGAACGGAGTAAATCTTAAAAACAGTGAATATCTTGGCAACCTGTTGACAGTTCTTTTTCAACCCGAAGATCTCAATATGCTTTACCTGGGTCCATCACTTCGACGGCGTTATATGGACATTCTGCTCTCCCAAACCGACAAAAAATATCTAAACGCCTTATCAAAGTACAAGAAGGTATTGAAACAAAGAAACACACTTCTTCAGCAAATCAGGGAGCATCAATTCCAGGGAAAAAATATAGATCACTTAATGGCGGATCTTGAGGCATGGGATAGAGAACTGGTCGAATACGGAGTTTCTATAACAGAAAAGAGGAATGATTTGGTAAAATATTTAAATGAAAACATTGAAGGGATTTATCAAAACATATCTGATGATAAGGATAAAATAACAGTGGATTACGAGAGCAAGATTCTAAAAAATTCTTCGAGTGCCAATACAGAGGAATTATATATAAGCGAACTGGGAAATCGCAAGAAAAGAGATATTTTTAGAGCAGAAACTTCAGCGGGTCCACACAGAGATGAATTACTCTTCTTTCTAAATGGCAAAGAAATAAGTCGCACCGCTTCTCGGGGTGAATATCGCACAATACTACTTGCGATAAAACTAGCAGAAATTAGCTATATAAAGGAGAAAACGGGGAAGAATCCGGTACTTCTTTTAGATGATGTGTTTTCAGAATTAGATAGGAAAAGGAAAAACCATCTTCTTAAATCTATTAAAGGATGCCAAACAATAATCACTACAACAGATGTTGAGAATCTTGGCGAAATAGCTAAGGGAAAGGCATCCATCGAGTTTGTCAAAGGCTAAAATATGTGGTATAATACAGAGAACGAAAAAAAATATGCCACAAATCATTCAAATTGTAGGGTCAATTATATTAGCCTGTGTACCGGCTGTTATCTGGGGACATATCTTTTTCAGGAAAAACCCAGAAAAACGCTCTCTTACGGCACTTACTTTTTGTGTGGGAGCTTTAGCCGTCTTTCCAATCTTGATGTACAAATTCATGTGGCAATTCTTCCCATGGATTAACGCATTTAAACTGGCAAGTTCCTTTCAAAATGACATAATTGGATTTTCAAACCTGATAATCCTACCATTAAGTGTAATAATCACATTTTTAATAGTTGGGGTCATAGAAGAATTAATGAAGATGATTTCTGTAAAAATTGTTGATGATGACGAAATTAAACACATCGATGACTCAATTGAATTTTTTATTCTCGCGGCTCTGGGATTTGCATTCACTGAAAACATTCTATATTTCTACAACATTTGGATTGCACAAGGACCTCAAAATTTATTTCTACCATTTGTGTTTAGATCCTCATTTTCAACCTTCGCACATCTCCTGTTTTCAGGAATATTAGGCTATTACTATGGGATTGCACACTTCGCAAAACCGATTTTACAGGAAGAAATTCAAAACAATCGCAAACACTGGACGATTTGGCTTCATAAGGTGTTGAGTGTTCGAAAAAGTAAGCTCTTTTACCAGGAAAAAATCTTTGAAGGATTATTGCTTTCAATCGGTCTACATGCACTGTTCAACATATTTTTGGAAATGAATCTTACTTTCATGATTGTTCCTTTCTTGGTAGGTGGATATATGACGATCAACTATCTATTCAACAAGAAGGAAAGCCACAAAAGTTATGGTAAGCTTCTTGTATGTTGCAGAAATCATCCTCACCCAAAAACAGGTGTCTACTTTAAGAATTCTTCGATATCCGAAGCTTGAATTTATAAACAAGGCATGTTAAAATCCTCACTTGCGTACTTGCGTAATGAAAGCAAAAAACATGTCTCACGATAAAATCATAGTTAAAGGAGCAAAGATACATAATTTGCAAAATATTGACGTAGAGATACCTAGAGATAAATTCACGGTTATAACTGGACTGTCAGGTTCTGGCAAGTCATCTTTAGCCTTTGACACTATCTACGCGGAGGGACAGAGAAGATATGTTGAAAGTCTATCAACATATGCCAGAAATTTTCTCCAATTGATGGAAAAGCCGGATGTCGAATCCATAGAGGGCCTATCTCCGGCAATATCCATTGATCAGAAAACTGCACCTAGAAACCCCAGATCTACAGTGGGGACAGTTACGGAAATATATGATTTTCTGAGATTACTGTTTTCAAAAATAGGGAGTCCACATTGTCCAAATTGTACAAAACCTATAGAGAGACAAAGCCCACAGCAAATTTTGGAGGAAGTGGCAAAAATGAAAACCGGGACTAAAATTCTAATCTTATCGCCTATAGTTAGAGATAGAAAAGGGCAGCACATAAAGGCGATTGAAAAGATTAAAAAGGAAGGTTTTGTACGTTTAAGGGTTGATGGCGAAGTATATTCGATCCTGGATGTCCCTGAAATGGATGAAAACAAAAAACATAATATCGAAATAGTAGTTGATAGACTTGTAATCAAGGATCTAAAGAAGAAAACCAAGAAACTTTCTTCCGGCCAAGAAATTGATATTCCTAATCCGGATAGAACACGTTTGGCTGATTCAATAGAAACGGCGCTAAAATACGGCGAAGGCTTGGTATTGGTAAACAACCACGATACTAATGAGGAAAAGGTTTTTTCTGAACATTTCGCCTGTCCCCGGTGTCATATAAATGTTCCGGAAATTTCTCCACGCAGCTTTTCTTTCAATAGCCCACACGGTGCATGTCCTGAATGTCATGGGCTTGGTACAAAGCTAGAAATTGATCCGGACCTGGTAATTCCAAACACAGGATTAACCCTGGCGGAAGGCGCAATTATGCCATGGTCTACAACAACTTCACATCTAACCTGGTATAACAAAATATTGCAAAGCGTTGCCCAGGCTCATAAATTCTCAATGAATACGGCAGTCAAAAATCTTCCCGAGGAAGCTCTGAAAATAGTTCTATATGGAGATAAAGATCGAAAATATAAAGTCAAAATTAATGAAGACAATATAAATCCGGATGCTGCATTTTCAGGAGAATACGAAACCGCTTTTGAAGGAGTTATACCTAATCTGGAACGTCGATATCTTGAAACCGACTCCGATTATGTCAGAAAAAAAATAGAAGGTTATATGCGCATATTAAGATGCCCAAGCTGTCATGGGAAGAGATTAAAGCCGGAGATTCTTGCGGTTCAGATAGATGACATTTCGATTATTGACGTAACGTCTCTATCGGTTCAAAAGGCAATTAACTTCTTTCATGAGCTAAAGCTTAGCCCAATGAAGCAAGAAATTGCCAAACAAATATTACAAGAGATAGGAAATCGCCTTCAATTTCTTCAAAATGTTGGTTTGTCTTATCTCACCCTTGATAGGGCGGCAAACACTCTTTCCGGAGGGGAAGCCCAAAGAATCAGATTGGCTACACAAATTGGGTCTCGTCTCTCAGGCGTTATTTATGTTCTTGATGAACCCAGTATCGGTTTGCACCAAAACGACAACGATAAGCTAATTAAAACCCTCATAAATTTAAGGGATATAGGAAATACGGTAATAGTCGTAGAACACGATGTAGATACAATGTTAACGGCAGACTATATTCTCGATATTGGACCTGGTGCGGGAAAAAATGGAGGTAAGGTCGTTGCTTCAGGTACACCTGATGAAATAAAGAAGAACAAAAATTCTGTTACAGGACAGTATTTGTCCGGAAAGCTACAAATTCCGGTTCCGGAAAAGAGAAGAAAGGGAAATGGCAAAAAAATAACCATAGTAAACGCAGTAGAGCATAACCTCAAAAATGTAACTGTAGATTTGCCTTTGGGAACTTTCATAGGAGTTACAGGCGTTTCAGGTTCAGGAAAATCAACACTAATCAATGATATTTTGGTTAAAAAAGTTTCCAAGGATCTATACAAGTCCAAAAGTTTGCCGGGTGCTCACGACGAAATTAAAGGCATCGATAACTTAGATAAGATAATAAATATAGACCAATCTCCAATAGGACGTACACCAAGATCAAATCCGGCTACTTATACGGGAGTATTTACAGACATAAGGGACCTGTTTGCACAGACACCGGAGGCAAAATTAAGAGGGTATAAAGCAGGAAGATTTAGTTTTAACGTTAAAGGTGGGCGCTGTGAAGCATGTAGTGGAGATGGTATTAAAAAAATAGAAATGCACTTTTTGCCCGACATATACGTGCCTTGTGAAACTTGCAAAGGAAAGAGATACAATGAGGAGGCTCTTGAAATACGATATAGAGGAAAGAATATTTATGAGGTCTTGGAAATGACAGTTGAAGAAGCCTTGGCTTTCTTTCAGGCGATCCCAAGTGTTAAAACAAAATTAAAGACATTAAATGAAGTAGGAATAGGATATATACACCTGGGGCAGTCGGCCACGACATTATCCGGAGGAGAAGCCCAGCGTATAAAGCTGGCAACAGAGCTTTCAAAGAGGTCAACGGGTAAAACATTGTATGTACTTGATGAACCAACTACAGGTCTGCACTTTGATGACGTAAAAAAACTTTTAAGTGTATTGCAAAAATTAGTGGATAAAGGAAATTCTGTATTAGTAATAGAACACAATTTGGATGTAATTAAGTCCGTAGACCACATAATTGATCTTGGACCAAATGGGGGAGATGATGGAGGAATGGTAGTTGCCCAAGGAACTCCTGAAGAAATAATTAAAGTAAAAAACTCCTATACCGGACAGTGGTTAAAGAAGATTCTTTAAGACACAGAAAACATTGAACTGTTAGCTTTAATAAAGTTTAACTAAATTAAGTAAAGTTTAATAAAATTTAGTCAAAAGGGGTGAAATCAGGATATAATTGTATATATGTATATAAACTTGCCTAAAGTTTAGTAAACTTAAATCAACTTTACAAAACTATTGAATAATTGTGTCTGCTATGGTAAGGTTTGCCCATCAAAATGATGCTTAAAAACAAGGAGAATGTTGTAAATAGTATTAAACAGTGCTAAAATCCTCTCGAGTTTAATAGAGTTTAATAAAATTAAATATAATTAAGCCAATTATGATCGAGAAATTTCTTACCACTGAACAAGTTGCAAATATTCTCCAAATGCACCCCTTTACCATTCTGAAATTCATCAGAGAAGGCAAACTGAAAGGTCTCAAACTTGGAAGAGTCTATCGGATCAAAGAAAGCGATGTTCATGAATTTCTTGAGTCCAGAATGACCGGCTCAAGAACAACCGCACAGAAGCCAAAAAAAATCCAAGTTGAAAATGAGAAGACCGTTAAACCGGAAATCCAATCGGAAAAGAAAAATTCTGCAAACACTCACTTCGATTTAAAAAAAGATGACGGGGAGCACTACTTTATAATTTAGTTTCATTCGAATCCCTCATTCCTATGATCATACATTGCCTTTCATGTGGTAAATCAATTTCAAGCAACTGCCATTGCTGTCCATATTGTCTATCTGAGATGAGCGAACTCACATTGGAACTAAATGGCATCCAGACCCGAGCAAATCTTAACCTAAAGGAAAGAATGAAGGACCTTGTGCTCGGATTAGTACATAAATAAACCGTTTTAAAAAAATCTTCAATACCCTAATAGTCCGCTGCCCGCGGACAAAAAACCTAGAAAAGCCCTAAAAACTCCTTGGTATCAACTGAGGAGTTTTTGTAATTGCAATATTTCTGTTAACTAGCCTGGACATTGCCTATCTCTCATCATCTTAACACCTTGCTCAATCTTGTTTAGCTGAGGATATGTATTTTTGATTATCTCAATGAAACCATCGGATTTAGGACTTGGAGTACTATTGTCACTAAGAGTATTAACAAAATTCTCGACTGTTTCATCACTGAGATTACTATACAAAGTAGTGAAATCAGCCATCATTGTCTTTTTGACTTCTTCACTGTTAAACGATTCTTCGGAAATAGAAAAATTACCTGCTACTTCACCAATAGTTGGAGTAGTTCTGGTACTGGGTGCATTTTTAGAAAAAGCATCAGCTATATCGCCCAGCCCCTCGGTAAACTCAACACCATTTAAATTGGCTGTAACAAACGACTTGGCATATGCCGCCAAACTCATTTCACCCTTTATCAATTTTGTTATTCCAAGCTTATTTCCAGTTGTAGCAATTATTTTAGCACTGGCAACAACTTCGTCGGCAAATTCAGATGCACCCATACCATTTGCGAAGTGTTCCTTAAATTCGTCCCACTTTTCAGCTACAGCTTTCCATGAACCATTTTCACACTTGTCCCTATATGCCTTTTTTCTCTCAGAATATTTGGATTCCAAAAGGAGAAACAATTGATCAAAATCTTCCTGTGATAAAAACTCCGCACTTACATATTTATTCTTCATTTTATTGTAGATCATATCTCTTACTGGCTCTTTTTTGAAGAACTGATGCTGCAAGAGATCATAAGGCAGATTGAGTACAACACTCCCATCAACAATATGTCTGACATAGTAAATTTCTATAGATATTTTATGAAAAGCTTTTTTCAAATCCGGAAGTTTTTGTGTATTACAGGTTAAAAATGCTCCTCTTATTTTTTTCCTGACCTGATCTTGTTGTTTTACAAGACCGATGACATCAAATGAGTGGCATTGATTACGACTGGTAATATCTCTCCAGGGTTCAACTATCCCTTCCATTAAATCGTCATTATAAATAACGGAATCCCAAAATAGAGCAAAGTCTAAACCGCCTTTCTTAATACAACCTCCAACACTTAAATTACCGCCTGAACTTGCGGCGTATACTGATGAAGTACTCAAAAAGAGTAGAAGTATTGTGATCAAAAATTTGTAGGAGAATTTATTCATTACTTATTAGGTTTCTTTTTTATTTCCTCGAGGGCTTCTTTGTTAATTTTCTCAAAAGTAACCCTAAATGCTTCAAATAGAGCGTTCATATTTTCCATAGAAGCGACCATGTTAGAACCATAAGTTAAAACACTTGATGAATCCTGTAACTTGCCATAATCAGCGGTTTCTTTCATGGCTTGTGCTGTGTACTCAGCCTTCTTTTGAACAACTGAGGCATATACTTCACTCTGATTTAAAGTGGAATTGTGCTTGGCTGTCTGGTCCGCCAAATAATTATCATCGGCATTAGCCTCCTCAGCTTTAACATTTTCATTTGGAAATTTGCCGTATCCGATTGGTTTATATCTATCTACAAACTTATTCCATTCTTCAAAAATATTTTTCCCAAATATAAGGTCATCATTAGGAGGAGTAGGTACGGGATTTTTGACCAAGATAATGTTCATACTAAATCCGGCACCCAAGGTTTCTTTACATTTCGCAGATTCAAAAAGATTACCGGTAGCCTTATTGGGTATTAAACTGTGGGAAAGAGTTTCTTCCAAAAGTTCATTTATAGCCTCAAGTTCACACTGAATGCAACTATCACCGGGATCATGATATGAAACTCTTTCATAAACCATGGAAGTATCCAGACAAAGTGCAAACTGAGCATTAAGAACAGCAGATTCAATATTTAAGCCGGCTCCTGCACCGGCACCTATAAATCCACCTAGACTTTTAACACCTCCGGGACCTATACCGGCCCCTGCACTTGCAGAATCATCTCCACCGGCGCCAAGACCTTCACACCAAGGTTTTATCCAGGAATCTGCGGGCGCAGGCTCTAGTTCATCAGGGGCTGCTACTGCTTCATCGTCAGTGTCTTTGTCACCATCACCGTCACCATCGCCGTCACCACCACCGGGAGGAGGATCACCATCACCATCACCATCACCATCGGGCTTCTCCTTGGCCTTTTCATCATCAAAATTATCAAGAGCATCTCCCAAAAGATCTTGCGTTGGACAAACATCTTCAGTTAAAACCTCAACCTCAATTTCTTTCCCTCCAATATCAATAACAGGAGCACCAGCATCATCTTCAGCATGCTTAACCCCCGCCCCTGTAAGAGGGGAGGCGGAAACATCCAGATTTGAGGCAAGATTATCTGCCAATGGAACTCCAAGAACAGCTTGATTATAGGGTTTGTCCATTGCGCCGGAAAATGATCCCCCGACAGAAGGGGCATCAGCATCGTTGAACAAAATCAGTTCTATATCAATCAAATCAACCACCAAGTCAAATCCGGAATCTGCTATGTCTCCATTTGCAAAAAGCTCACTTGGCTTTATGGCAACATCGACTTCCTGCTGAATTTGGTAAACCTCTTTCAAAAATCTGTAATCCTCCTGAATACCAACCATTATTTTTGTGGCATCCTCAATAGTCAGTTGGCCCGAGCTGCGCGTAGGACTATTGAATATAGGAGAAATACTGCCGTCAATTACTTGTTTAACCTCAGCTACAGTCATCCCATACTGATTTCCGGTGGCTTTCATGGCTTGATCATCTGCAGCTGAATTCATCTTTCTATGGACTAAATTGTAGAGATCCCTGGCTCTTTCGGAATGAAGACCTCCAGGTGCTAACCAATCTTCGAACTCAAAAGTCTCAAAGGATGCAGCCATGGAATTCCACCATCCAACATCTTCCTCGCCGTAAGCGACTTCATTTAAATCCAAAACTATCATAGTCGCGGAAAGAATTATTCCGGTGAAAACTCCTATACTAATTGGCAAAAACTTTTTCATTTAGTTACATTGATCAGACGTTGAATCTATAAACTTAGCAGGCAACCACATTGCCTCAAGGCGTATATCTCTGAGTTTTTTCTTGTATTTTATGAGCTCCTTTTTTATTTCTTCATATTTTTTATGAAGAGGATAAGCAAGTCTGTATTCGTTGTATAGCCCAACAGCACCCTCCAAGGTCTGTTTGGATTTTTTGATCTCCATGGCAATCTCCTCATTTTTACCGGTGGTACGGGCAATCAAATAAGAGGCATCAAACTTGCTAAAATCTATCACGGCTAAACTGCTTTTCATGTCTTTGAGTACATCTATATATTGAGTGTAAATATCCAGGCCCTTCATAGAGACACAGTAGGTACTTACATTTTCTTTTCCGCATTTCTGTAAAATAGTAGCAAGATCATCTTTATCAAAGTCGATATTGGCCGGTGGATAGAGATTTGCCTTATGTTTTTTATAGAAGTCTGCGTCTTCAAGGTATTTGTTTAATTTTGATAAATAATCATTAAACGTATCGTTCATGGTTTGATGGTATTTATCAAAAACCCAATAGTAATCATATGGTCTGGTCTCATCCACCTTATAGGATTTGAAACTATATACCTCCGGCTCATCACCTTCCGCATAAATTGTATAACCGCCATACACGAAAAACATGGTAAATAGAGCTGTAATGAGGGACACAAAAACGTTATTCAATATTTTCATAGTTTAGCTCGTTACACAGTTTTGATTAAAGAATGGCAATTTGTCTTTGAATGTCATAAATGCTCCATATAGTTTAGCGATTTCCAGATTCAAATCACGAAGTTTAACATTGATGTCATTATATTTTTCCATCATAACCGTAGTTTTCTTCTGATTTGCGCTAACCTTAATCTTTTCCATCATTTTTTCCTTCGCAAGCGCCAGATAATCCTGCATAAGTGTCTGACAGTTTCCCCAGGCATTAAAATCAGAAATATATGTG
>JAQBYK010000125.1 GCA_027622635.1 bacterium | reverse complement strand
ATTCAATTCGGGTGCTTTCGTTGGATCATCAATGGTTTGTAGTGGTTCGAGTGTGGGGCCAGCTATCGCAGCGCCTGCGCTTCCACCACCATATATTTTTCCTTGATTCAATAATTCCTGGAGGACATTTTTTAGTCCACACTTATTAGCCTCTTGAAGTAAATAGAAAACATTACCACCAGAAAAATAAACGATATCACAATCCTCAAGGGCGCTGCGTAGCTGGCCTTCATCTTTACCTTTCAAATCAACTTCCTTGAAGTCGTACTTAAATTCCAGCCATTTTGCCCTATCAGTTTCCATGAAGCTCTTATCTTCATATGGATCAGCAGCGGTAGGAATAAAGGCGATTTTTGTGTCCTCTGGTTTTTTACCAATCAAAGTTGGTAATTTATCGAGAACATTTTCAGTGATTGAAGTTAGGAAGAATTTTTTCATAGTCATATGATACCACGATTATTTAAAAAGGTATGCAAGCGAATTTCTGATAACGTTTAAGGATATGAGAAGTTGCGAGGAACGAGCAATTTGGGTTGAGAACCTGCAAGGCTCGAACCTCATATCCTTTGTTAGGCGACCCGAGTGAAGTGTAGCGGAACGAGAGCGCAGCGTGGCTTTAGCGTACATTTTTTATCTTCATATAATTCGTTTCCCGCTTGTTATAAAGATCAAAACAAAATTTTCCATTTTGGGCGAAGGGCAGAGGGGTTAGGGGTGAATGCCCGAAGCCCAAAATACCATAAGCAAACTAATCTTGGATTATCATCGTACCTTCAGCAACTTGATATAGTTCAAGTTCTATATCAAATAGTCTTTTTTGCTTTGCTTTTAATTTTTGTATTTCTTGCGCACTGAAAAATCTTTCTGCGACTTTGTAAATCTCATCTTCCAGAGGGTAAATTCTTCCTTGCATATTTTTGAATTGGGCAAGTTGTTTTGGTGTGTGTGCCAATGGATTATTCAAAAAAGCCTGAAAGAAATTATCGTATTCGGTATCTATATTAGCCCATTCTATTGCTATTTCCTGAAATTGTTCTTTGGTTATCAAGCCAAGATTTTCCGATGTCATAGCTTCCGGGTTATCCAAAAAGTCCTGGAATTCTCCATCATACTCAGCATCTATGGAAGTCCATTCTTCGCTCAGTTTACTAAACTCTGATTTGTTTATTTGTTTCATATTTTTATGGGTTGGTTAATTTCTTCTGCCGAACGGATGACACCACGTTCATGCAAAATTGCTTTGAGTGAAATATGCCAGTTTCCGCCAAGATTCTGCTCCCAAAATTTTGAAATAATCTTGTTATTTGTGGCTTTGTCTTGTTTTTGAAACATAGATTTGCAAAGTTTTGACTCTGTATTGAGCAAGGAAATCACATAACCATCGCATCCGATGGATTGTAAAAGCAAATGCTCCATGCCTTGGAAGATCTTCATGCTCAATTTGTCCTGTTTTTTGAGAGCAATAAGTTTTTTAAAAAATGATAAGTTCATTGAGCTGTCTTTCATCGCTACAATTTTTGAGAGCGAATCTAGTGCTTGGATAGTCTCAAGAGATTTCAGTGGATGTTCTTCTGTGTTGTAGAGTATTATTTGCTTTTTTGAAAACTCCGTTGCTTGTTTTATGTATTGCAGATTTTTTTCATCGGTTTTGTAAAGTGTCGGAATAACTATTCCAATACATGGCAAACTGTTCGCTTTCTTAATGAGCGTAAAAATTTCTTTCTCGTCACTTCGTAGAATACCAGCAAACACTGGATTTTTTGTTGAGGCAGAAACAGTGTTTATTACATTTTCCCATTCTTTGACTGAAAGTTTCTTGCCCTCGCCAGAACTTAAACAAGGGATATAGCCATCAACAGAGGAGTCTAAAGACTTGATGAGCTTCTTCATTGAGATTTCATCAAACTTACCTCTATGAAAAGGAGTTATGATTGGTACAAACAACCCAGTGATATTATTATTGTTTTTCATAATTATTGTTTTTCATATTCATCAATAGCTTCTCTAACGAGTTTAATGGCAGGCTCAAACATCTCTGTATCACGAGCAAGAGCTATACGAATAAATTGCTCGCCTCTTTTTCGGTCATCCCAGAAAAAGTATGTACCAGGCAAAACGTAAACCTGCTTTTTATTCAAAATATATTCCTGCAACTCTGTGGCTTTAACTTTTGGATCAGTAATTTTAAACCATGCCACACTCACGGATGATTGTGCCTCCTGAAGTTCAAGCAAAGACTCTCTCATGACTTTTTCAGCAATTTTTCTATTCCTACCTAAAAGTGAATAGATTGATTTACACTTATCTTTGATTGAATCTTTAATGTACTCGGTTACAAAATTTAAAATGAAAGGACTTGTATTCAAAAGATAGGCAGTGTGAATGTTGTATACATCTTGGTGCAGGTCCTTGCTGGTCTTAATGAGAGCAAGTTTTGCGTCTTGCAGTGGCCATGTTTTGCCAGTATCTTCTACAGTGAGATAGCTAACGCCAGATTCTTCAAGAAGTTCGTAAACATCAAACATTTTTATTCCACTGTCTGGCAGAACAAAAGAGTAAAAGCAGAAATCAAAAGCCAAAATTTTGTCGTGGTCTTTGGCGTAACGAATAATCTCTTGGTAGCGAATTTTATTTTGATTCCCTGGACCCATTAGCTCAAATCCAGTTGGGTTATTTGGAGAAACGATAAAAAGCACATCTGTTTTGATGTTCTTTTTCAGATTATTGTAAATTTCATCAGGATTATGTAGCCATTCTTCTTTGAATGGTTTTAGTGGTACTTGTTGATGAGATAAAAGGTCGTGCAGATTATCAAAACATGGTGTGATTAAACTCACAGATAATTTCTGTTTCTTAAAATAGTTTGCAAATATTGCCATCCCTATTGAAGCAGCATAAACCAACATGGACGGAGTTTTGATTGCAGTATATTGTTTGTGAAATGTGAAAAAAGTTTCGATGAATTTATCTTCTAACTCTTTTTGTTTAAGTTTTTCAGCTCCATACCAAAGTTCAGGCAGTCGTTCTACGATTTTACGCTGGGATGGTGATTGAGATTGGTGAGTATGTGCATCAGCAAGATTGTACTCTTTAGTGAGAGCATGAAGTTCGTGTTGCGTCAGGTCTAAATATTCTGAAACGAATGTGTTCATAGGTTTTGCCATTATAGAGATATTAAATTGTTTTTGTTTATAAATAAATCGTTTTCGGAACGCAGTGGAGAAAACACATTATTATCCCCCTCATAAAAAATAAGAAAATTTTGTTTTGCTTCCATTTTAATTGCATTTAGCGGAAACACCACTTTAAGATAAAAAATGTATGTCGCCTAACTACTTATATACCAACTTCTACTTTTT
>JAQBYK010000124.1 GCA_027622635.1 bacterium | reverse complement strand
ACGAAAGTTCCTCTATTATTTTGCTTGCATACCGTCAAAATATATGATAGTATTGTCTCAAACGATAGGAGCGTATTTGGACAACACTATCTGTATGACGGAACAGGAGCCACAAGAACTAAAATGGGAACAGTAATTTTTTTAAAGGGATTGTCTAGTCCTGTATAGAATAAAATAGTCATGAAGAATAAAAGATTAGGATTATATATCAGGCTGAGTATAGAAGACAAACAAAAAATAGATGCATTAAAGTCAAAACACTCAATTAATATCTCTCAGATGATAAAGAATCACATAAGTGAATTATTTGGGAGATTGGAAAATGAGCAAAAGACTAAATGACAAGAATAGATTTACGGTTGCCTTTCCGGAATTAGTGTCTGAATGGAATTATAACAAAAATTTAGATGTGAACCCAGAAGATGTAAGCTATGGGATGAGAAAAAAAGTTTGGTGGATATGTAAAAAGGGACATGAATGGGAAACAACATTAAATAGTAGATGTGGAAAATCTAAACGAGGATGCCCGTATTGTGGTGGGAAATTTGTTTCTGATGAGAATAGGCTGTCTGTTAGAAAGCCAGAAATATTAAAGATATGGTGCTACAAAAAGAATAAATTAACTCCAAACGATTTTTCTTATGGAAGCGATAAAAGAGCTTGGTTCGTTTGTGCAAAAGGACATGAGTGGGAAACGCCAATATATGCTGTTGCCGGATGCCCTTATTGTTCTAATCAAAAGACCAATGAGTCAAATTGTTTCAAAAATACTCAAAAAGTTTTAATGGAGGAATGGGATTATTCAAAAAACAAGATGTCGCCAGAAGACATCCCCAGTAACTCTAACAAAAGCGTGTTTTGGATTTGTAAACATGGTCATGGATGGTTGGATTCAATAAATCATAGGGTGCATGGGAGAAACTGTCCTTATTGTTCTAATCACAGAGTAACTAAAGAGACGTGTTTGCAGTCAAGAGCAATGGAAGTTTCATTAGAATGGGACTATAGCAAAAATGTCGGATTAAGCCCAGATACAGTGGCGTTTTCCAGTTCAAAAAAGATATGGTGGAAGTGTAAAAACTGTAGCCATGAATGGAACACCGCTGTCGCCAATAGAACCGTAGGCGGAACTGCTTGTCCTAAATGCGCAAGGAAGGTAAAATTGAAAGATGGCAGTCAATTTGATTCATTTGTTGAGGCATATCTATATCTTAAATTAAAAAGTAAGGGGTTTAAAATTGAGCAACACAAGTTATATGGATTTGGGAAATTTAAGTGTGATTTTTATCTTCCAGAAAGAAAAACTTATATCGAAGTTACTGCATTTAATAAAGACATGGCCGGGAATAGAAAGAAAGCATGGGTAAAATATTATGATAAAATCTTACGAAAGAAAAAATATACAGAAGAAGTTTTAAAGTGCGAATTTAGATTTATACAAAGAGTATTAAATAATAAGCAAAGAAATTTTGTTAGGAAATTTGTTTTATAAGAATGTTCTTGACTTATTCATATTTTGCATGTATAATAATATTCAAAGATAAAGAAAGGTTTCTATGAAGAAAAGCATCGAAGATCAAATATCATTCTTGAAAAAGTGCGCAAAAGAATATGAGCACAATGGAACTTCAAGTATTTCGGATGGGGAATATGACATTCTTTACGCCGAAGCAAAGAAATTAGATCCAGACAATCCGTTTTTTGATAATGTTGGCGGAGAAGTTGAGGGCGTTATTGGGGAAAAGGTCAAGCACGATATAACAATGGGTAGCCTATCAAAATGTCTAAATATTTCCCCTGATTTTGAAAAGTGGCTAAAAACAAATTTTGATGAAAAGGATAACCCACAGTTCTTATTGTCGCATAAGCTTGATGGACTTAGTTTGAGTTTGGTTTACAAAAATGGAACACTTATACAATCATTAACTCGGGGCGATGGATCGTTTGGCGTTAACGTGTTGGCGAATTGTCAATATATTAAAGATATACCAAAAACCATTCCCTGTAAAGATGAAGTTGAAATTCGTGGAGAAGTATTCAAAAACAGAGATAGTTTTAAAGAATGGAAAGCCAAAGGTTATGCGAATGAAAGAAATTTTGCCGCTGGTAGTTTAAATCAGCCCAAAGATCCTTCTGAAACAGGGCGTAGAGAATTAAGTTTTACGGCATATATTGTTTTGAGAAAAGAAGGCTTTAAAACGCATCGAGAAAAAGTTGATTTTTTGGAACAAAATGGATTTAAAACTCTTAAGTCTGTTTCTAAAACAACTAAAGCAGGTTTGTCTTTATCACAAATAATTAAGGCTGTTGAATCTTATATGAACAGTATCAAACGTAAAGATCTTAATTATTTGATAGATGGTATTGTAGTTAAACTTTGTGATCTCGAAACCGCTGAAGAAATGGGTTTTGTTGGTAAAAAGCCAAAATCTGACATCGCTATAAAGTACCCGTCTCAAGTAGCAGAAACAGTTATTACAGGTATTGAAGTAAATGTTGGTCGGTCAGGTAAATTATGCCCCGTAGGAATTCTAAAAGAAATCGAAATTGATGGCAGCAAAATATCAAGAGTAACTTTGCATAATTTTGGCATGATAACTGGAAATGACGCTTTGAAGATAGGTGCAAGGGTGACGATTGCTAGAAAATCAGATATTATTCCACAAATAGTTTCTGTTTTAGAGAACACCGGTAAAAGTTTCGTAATCCCAACAAAATGTCCAATTTGTGGAGAACAAGTAAAATGGACCAATAGCGGAGTCGATTTAATTTGTGACAACTTTAATTGTCTTGGTCAACTCAATAAAAAGATTGAATTTTTTCTTAAGGGTGTTGGAATAGAAAATATTGGACAAGGCATTATTTCCAAGCTCACAGAAGATTTAGAATGGGAAGGTCGTCCTATTATTTCTTCTCTTCCAGAAATGTTTTACAAATTAGATAATGACAGAGACAAAGAAACAAAACATCCATTCCAGAAGTATGCTTATCTTAAAGAGAACCTTGGCGAAAAGACATACGACAATATATTAGAAAACATAAAGAAAATAAAAGAAGTTGATTTGGCTACATTTATTTCGGCTTTAGGATTTTCTCATGTTTCTACTAGCGCCAAAGATATAGCGGACGTGGCAAAAACAATTGAGGGGGTTGACAAACTTACCGTTGACGATTTGCTCAAAATAGAAAACTTTGGCGATGTAAAAGCGAACAGTTTTGTTAGCCAGTGGAAATCTCGCAGAAAAGAGATTGAAACTATGCTTGAATATATTTCTATTACAATTACCAAAAACAAAAGCGATAAATTGGTAGGCAAATCTTTCTGCTTTACAGGGTCATTTAACAGTCCGACAAGAGGTGAAATGGAAAAG
>JAQBYK010000123.1 GCA_027622635.1 bacterium | reverse complement strand
CATGTGTTGTTTCGCATAGAAGTGGGGAAACCGAAGACACTACTATTGCAGATTTTGTTGTAGCCATGGAGACAGGGCAAATAAAGACCGGTTCTCTTTCGCGTACTGATCGTGTATGCAAGTATAATCAATTACTGAGAATAGAAGAAAAGCTGGGTGATAAGGCAGATTTCATTGGAGGAAGGGCATTCTATAATTTAGAGGAAGGCTATGCTGAAGCAAATAAAGAAATCTCTGGCTAAATCTCTTTTACCCAGAAGAAATCCCAGCTCACATAAGGGACAGAATGGGCGAGTTCTGGTTGTTGGTGGTAGCATAGATTATTATGGAGCGCCTCTTTTATCCGGTCTTGGCGCTCTTAATAGTGGAGCAGACCTTGTTTATCTGTACGTGCCCGAGTGTAATTTTGATGTTAGTCGAAGTATATATCCGGATTTTATCGTCAAAAAATTTAGTGGTGAATATCTTAGTGAACGAGACGCGGGAGCAATTATAGAATTTGGTAAGAGTAAATGTGATAGCATTTTGATTGGTCCGGGTCTCGGAGAAAGAGAGCAAACCACAGATGCGGTCCTTGAAATTGTTAAGGAATTGCATATTCCGACTGTTTTGGATGCTGATGCTATTTCTGTTCTTAAAAAAATTTCCAAGTTTCCTTTGCATCAACCCGTTGTGATAACACCTCATTCAAATGAGTTTCGCAATATGGTTGATCGTGATGTAGTTGTTAAGGAAGAAGATTCTAAATCTGTGGTTTTGCTTCGTTCGATTGCGATGGATTTGTATATAAATATTTTACTTAAAGGTCCCGTTGATTATGTTTCTTCTCATGAAGGTCATGTAGAGGTAAACAGAACCGGTAATGCCGGAATGACTGTTGGTGGTAGTGGAGATGTTTTGGCCGGAGTTGTCGCGACTTTCTTGGCTCAAGGTTTGGAGGGCTATGACGCTGCCAGAGCCGCCGCGTATTATACCGGGCATGCCGGGGACTTGTTGCAAAAGCAGAAAGGGGATTTGTATTCCGCCGGTGATTTAGCTATGACTATTTCTTATGCAATTCCTAAAGTTTGATATTTTTGAGGATAGAGTTTTAAATGCCATGACTTTTCGGCATGGTGGAGTTAGCGAAGGAGTTTTTGAAAGTCTGAATCTTGGACTGGATGTTGGAGACAGAGATGAGAATGTTGCTGAGAATTATCGCCGGATTTGTAGTGAACTGGGCATACCAATGGATAAATTATGTGTTGCTCACCAGGAGCACACCGACAAAGTTTTGCGAGTTGATGAAGGGGCCGGTTTTGAGAGCCCCTTTAGTGGAATTGATGGATTTATGACTGATAAGGTTGGGATTCCCCTGGTTGTGCGATATGCCGATTGTCAGGGGGTGCTTTATTATGATCCGGTTAAGAATGTCGTGGCTGCTGTTCATAGTGGTTGGAGAGGGAATACGAAGAATATTATTGGGAAGGCTGTTTCGCAGATGGTCAGGGAATATTCTTGTGATCCTGCTGATATTTTAGTTGGCGTTGGCCCTTCGCTTTGTGGTAAGTGTGCAGAGTTTAGTGATCCGTACCGCGAATTGCCTGAGTTCATGCATAAATATATTGGTGGTGGTGGTGGCGATGGTGGCGCATCAAATCGGCATGTGGATCTGTGGCAATGTGCTTTTGATCAATTGGTGGATGCCGGTGTATTGCCTTCACATATCGAAATGCTGCGACGTTGTACTCTTTGTGAAAACGATCAATTTTTCTCTTTTAGGGGTGCCAAAAACGAAGGATTTGAGAAGAGCGGCCATATGGCCGGAGTGGTGATGATTTGAGAAGTTACAAAAACAATTTTCTGTGTAATTCGTCTGATTGCAGAATGATAATGCTAAGAGTGGGCTATACCTGATGACACAAGATAATGCCATCCCGTTATTCAATGTCTCCAGAAAGGGAAGAGTGATCGATGCTGTTTTGGCAAGCAGCAACTTAGTTCTTTAGAAATTTGTGCTATTTGAATAAGCGCATTTAGAGCTTCTCCCATTGTGACCGCTTCCTTGCGTGTTTTTTCGAGTTCGCCTTTGAAGACTCGGAATCCTCCTTCTGTTTCGTGGTCAACACGAAATTTTAGTTTTCGAAATCTAATTTGTTTTCTTGTGTCACAATTGCAGTCATTAGGGTTACCCTTTTGTTTTCTTGCACTTATACTTTTCTCCGAATTTTCGGAACATAAATCGAGGGCCCCACCAATTTCCGCCTTATCTAAGCGCATATTTGTGTTTTCAGTTGGTTCTAATGTTCCGAGATTATCAAATAATGCAGACGATTTTACTTGTCCCGGTAACATATCCTGTCTTTTCAGTTCTTTAACAAAAACCATTAAAGTTGGCCTGGTCAAAATCTTGACCTTCTCTACCCAAAAATCTTCGGTTTTTCTAGTTGCAATAGTTGATACAACTCTCAGCTTGCTCCATCCATGTTTTCTGAGAAGATTCCATAGCTTTGGCATCTCACTCAATTGATGAGATAAAAGTAAAATTCTATCCACAACATCATGGCTCATTCCTCCAATAATCGCGGCAAATTGATGAATACTTTCAAAGCCTTTTTTGCGATGAAGATTTCGTCTTGCCACTTCCGGCAACAGAAATCCGAACTCCCGTGACCATTTACGGGCATTTTTGCCGTGATTTTTGCAGAGTTCAAATAAATCTTTGTCTGATAGTTGAGATATTTCTTCATTTGTCGAAATGCCGCTTGGCTTGATTGGTTCTTTTGATTCTATTTCTTTGTTCATATTTTGTTATTGCTAGGAAAGGTGGTTGGTGGTTGGTGGTTGGTGGTTGGTGGTTGGTGGTTGGTGGTGGACGGTGGACGGTGGATGATAATTGGGAATTGATAATTGGAAATTGGGTGAGTGTACGCTCACTATGCCCCTGGTTTTTGCTGTTTACAAGGCTAAATTTTGACTACACCATTGTTCCATGAATTGTGCTACAGTTTTTTTAAAATTAAATTTCAAACCACCAACTTCAACGCAAAAAATATCAAACAGAAAGCGATAAATTTGGTCAGCACTTTTATGTGTTTCGATTTTAGTCGGGATTTTATTTGATTTGCCAGAAAAACCATAATTAATTTCGTAGAGATTAGGCCGCCAACAAAGGCTGCCCAGAACAAGCTCCCTGCATTGACTACTCCGAGAAAGCTTAGCCCAGATCCAGCATTCATTGTAGTTGCCACTTTTATTTCCGCTACAATTGGCGGGGCAAGAATGGTGAACCAAAAAATATATGCGTGTGGATTTATAAAATCCAGGATCAAACTTTTTTGGAAAGGTTTGGATGATGTTTTGAAGTCGACCTCTCCCGAGGATTGCCATTCCCTGATCCCCATGATTAGTAGAACCGCTGCTCCGGCGTAAGTTATTAATCTAATCAGTGAATCAAT
>JAQBYK010000122.1 GCA_027622635.1 bacterium | reverse complement strand
TTCTTTCTTTTATTTCTTTTTTCTTTCCGCCTGAAATTATTATTTTCTTTTGTGTAGGAATTAATACTTCGTTAATTGTATTTGATAAATCTAGTAAACGAACGCGTTCTCCAAGCGTTATAGCAACTTTTTGCTCATGTCCTGAATATGTATGAACAACGTACCAAAAAGCATCAGGATTTGGCTTATCTGTAAATTTAATTGTAGCCGGAGCTTGTTTTCTTTCTGTTGTTTCTATTATTTCTTCTGCCATTGTTAGATTACCTTCTTTAACTTATCAAAAATTTCACGAGCTGACTAAACAAATAATCAAGTAGGCCAAGGTAAAAGCTGACAATAAGAGTAACAATAATTATTACTTGCGTCAATCTTATCGTTTCGGCTCTTTTTGGCCAATTTACCTTTTGTAGTTCTAAATTTGTTTCCTTTAGAAACTTAATTGGATCAAACACTCGAAAAGTATAATTGCTAGAGCCTAAAATCACAATAGAGATAGTGCCAAGATCAGTTTTGGAATAAAGATCACTATTGCTAAAACCAGCGCTGTCACTGCGGATAAAAGTACTCCACCCGCGGAAACATCTTTGGAAACTTTTATTAGATCCAAAAATTGTCCTTGAGCGACTTCATCGCCTAATGCTTCTAAGGCTGTATTTATCATTTCCATAGAAAACACGATGCCGCTTATCAAAATGATTGCTAGAAACTCAATATAACTTATTTTAAATAAAACTCCTGCAATTAAAGCTGAGGTAAATGCAAAAACATGAAATCTAAAGTTGGGTTGTGTGCGAAAGGCAAACTTTACTCCATCCCATGCATGTTTAAATGAAATTGTATGTGGTCTTTTTACAAACCTGTGTATGTGATGTGGAAAAAATGAAAAAACCCTTACAAAATTCATAAGTCTATTCTAATGAAAAATCTTTTGATTGCAAAGGGGATCTCGGCTATACTGCAAAGATGATATTTAATATTCTTATGTCTGACCCGCTTTTAGGAATAGCTTTATTGGTTTCAATTGCCGTGGCTATTGGAATACACGAATTTGCACACGCATTTGCTGCGGTAAAACTTGGGGATGACACTCCAAAACTTCAAGGTCGTTTAACTTTAAATCCACTTGCGCACCTTGACCCATGGGGAACAATTTTAATTATATTTGCAGGAATTGGGTGGGGAAAGCCGGTAATGTTTAATCCATTTAACCTAGGAAACCTAAGGCGTGACACTGCTCTTGTCGCCCTAGCCGGACCAGTATCTAACTTTATAATGGCATTTGCCGTTTCATTGATTTTGCGGATTAATTTAATATCGGATATTCAATTTACATATCAGTTACTACAAAATTTCGCTTTTTTAAATATTGCACTTGGAGTTTTTAATTTGATTCCTATCGAACCTCTCGATGGATTTAAAGTTTTTGGAGGAATGTTGCCACCACACCTAGCACTGCAATGGGAAGAAACCAGAAAGTACGGGTTAATTATTTTGATCTTTTTACTTATATCAGGTGGAATAGACAAAATTATCTTTCCTGTTATCAACGCGATTGCTAATTTAATGTTTTAGCATCCAATGCTAGAATATTCGGTATCGCCTAGGTAGTTCAGTGGTAGAACGCTTTCATGGTAAGAAAGAGGTCGTGGGTTCGACTCCCACCCTGGGCTCCAGATAAGCCATCTTAGCTCAGTTGGAAGAGCAACGGTTTTGAGATCAGCCGAAGGCTGATCGGTCAAGCCTAGATAGCTCAGTTGGTAGAGCAGCTGTTTTGTAAACAGCAGGTCGTCGGTTCGAGTCCGACTCTAGGCTCCAGGCTTGACCTAAACCGTAGGTCTTGGCGTGCGTAGCACTGCCGACCCGAAGGGTGGCACTTCAAATCCCAGAGATGGCTCCACGAGTTTTGGCAGTGAAAGATTACTTTCACTGAATGCAAGCAAAGCTTGCATTTAAACAGCAGGTCACAAGTTCGAGTCTTGTCCAAGGCTCCAGTTTTGGTGAAATAAGGTTTTGTATTGTCTTTTAGGTTGGAACTTGTTAAAAATAGACCCATGACTGAAACTACAAAAATATCAATTTTTAAAGGTAAAGAAATACGAAAAACGATATACAAGAACGAGTGGTGGTTTGTGATTATTGATGTAATCGAGGGGCTAACCGATTCCACTAATCCAAAACAGTATATTAAGAATATGCTTAATCGGGACGAAGAACTTTCGAAAGGGTGGGTTCAAATTGAACACCCCCTTTTGATTGATACTTCAGGAGGAAAGCAAAAGTTGAGATGCGCAAACACAGAGGGGATTTTCAGAATCATCCAATCCATTCCTTCACCAAAGGCGGAGCCTTTTAAACGTTGGCTTGCAAAAGTCGGTTACGAAAGGGTGCAAGAAATCGAAGATCCAGAATTAGCAACAAAAAGAACACGCGCGTTGTATAAAGCGAAAGGATATTCCGATGCATGGATTGAAAAAAGAATGCGTGGCATACAAGTTAGGGAGCAATTAACAAGTGAATGGAAAAATCGGGATGTTGGTGGCGACAAAGAATACGCAATACTTACAGCTGAAATATCCAAGGCTACATTTGGAATGACTCCATCGGTATACAAAAAGTTCAAAAATCTAAAAAGAGAAAATCTTCGTGACCATATGAATGATTTAGAATTGATTTTTTCTATGCTTGGAGAAGCCTCAACAACAGAAATAGCAAAAAACAGAGATGCACTGGGATTTGAACAAAACAAAACTGCTGCAAAAAAAGGAGGAACTATTGCAGGAGAAGCAAGACAAAAACTAGAAAAAGAATCGGGTAAAAAGGTCTCAACTAAACAAAACTATCTCAATCAACCAGAAAACAAAAAACTGATAACTAAGTGAAAAAGTCCAACCTTTTTATAAAGGTATTTGTCGAAGTTTTCTACTGCATCTTTTGGCCCATTCACTTTATTTTTCCTTCCAAGTTCGGCTATTTGAGAAAGTGCAGTAATAGAGGTCTTGTTTTGTTTTTGGTTATCGCAATTAGACCTGTGCTTTTGGTGCATTGTGTAAACAATGATATCAGAATAGTTTCAAATATTTCGCTTGACATCTTTCCCAGGTAGCATTAAATTTATATTGAGATGATAAATCTCAAAATACCTGCAATGTTCGTGCGTTTAATAAGCAATCACCACAAGCTTATTATCGGGAATCCGCGTTGGATTTTGACTTCGTTGAAGTTCCTAGGATGTACCCACCGTCGACTTTAGTGGTTGACTTTGGAATTCACGGCATCGCGGGTGGACTCATTCTCTTGCAATCTTATCGTCTTTATTGATAGAATCTTGGCATGGCAAAAAAAGGACAAAGGCAGATGATGCTTTTTGCATGTGCTGAATGCAATCAAAGAAATTACATTACCGAAAAGAATAAGGTTAATACCCCTGATAAAATCGAACTTAAAAAGTTTTGCAAGAAATGTCGCAA
>JAQBYK010000121.1 GCA_027622635.1 bacterium | reverse complement strand
TTTCGCTTTTTTTACAACGTCCTTTTTCAATACAGGAGTTTCTACCGATACAGGAGCCTTTACTTCCTTTGCTATCTGCTCTAGTTGCACTTTATGTTCCTCATAACCGGCTTTAATAGCAACTGAGAGTACAGACACTAAAAGATCAATAGATTTAATCGCGTCGTCATTTGCAGGAATAACATAATCAATTACCTTAGGATTACTGTTTGTATCAACAATTCCAACAACAGGAATGTTTAAAGCATTCGCTTCATGTACTGCAGTTGCCTCTTTCTTGATATCAATTACAACAATGGCTCCAGGATATTTCATCATATCTTGTATTCCGCCAACAACCAAATTCAATTTTTCAGCTTTTCTTTCTAATAAAAGTTGTTCTTTCTTTGTATAATGCTTAAATTCTCCGGCAGCTTTTCCTTTTTCAAGTCTTTGAAGTTCAATCCAGCTACTTTTCACAGAATCAAAATTCGTAAATGTACCGCCTAGCCATCTTTGAGCGACAAAAAGAGCTCCGCATTCTTTTGCATATTTCTCAACAGACAAAGAAGCTTGTCTTTTTGTGCCAACGATAACAATTTGTTTGCCAGATTTAGCGACCTCATATAAAAAGTCACAAGCTTTCTCTAAAAGCTCTGATGTTTTGAACAAATCAATAACATGAGATTTATTTTCTGTACTATGAATATACTTTGCCATGACTGGATACCACCTTTTAACCTGGTGCCCGAAATGAACCCCATTTTGCAACATTTCCTCGACTGACGGTATTTTTATATCTTTTTTTGACATATGGTTTTTTGTTTGCCTCTTTTCCCTCTGGCCGGAAATCGTAGGATCAGAGGCTAATCCGGCCATGTGTGATGAGAGAATAATAACAGAGCAAAATCACAAGGTCAAGAAAAGAAATAAAGATCTAATTAACGATATTATTCCGATTCCACCTCAGAGGTTAATTTGCTATAGGATTCTCGTTATCTTTCGCTAACTTTAACAGCTTTTTGTCAAAACTTATTAATTTAATATTTAATGCAGTCGCGGCAATTATACAATCTGCGATATCAAGATTGGAATTGGCATAAAATTCTATGCCCAATAAAACCTCAGCAGAAAGTTTAATATTTTTTTTCAAAGATAAGAATTGAAAAGCTTTTAAAACCATTGGTCTAGTTGAATTATAAGTTTGTCCAAGCAATACATATTCAATTTCAGGAAAAACAACGTCTGGGATAATAATTTCTTCATCACTATCAATAAGCTTTTTAACAATTTTTGCGTCATTTGGAATATCATTAGTAAAAAACCTTATTAATGCACTTGTATCTAGGGTAATCATTTTTTACTAAACTTATCTAAAGTAGACTTTCTAAAAGAATCCTTTATATTATTTTTAGTTATTGGAGATTTGGCCTTAAAAATTCCAAACACTTCATTAGTAGAAATTGATGGTTTTAAAATAATAGAATCATTTTGAATCGTCATAACAATTCTATCAGATACAGATATTCTCAATTGATCCCTTATTAATTTCGGAATAACAATTTGACCTTTGCTTGACATAATCGCTGAATGTTGCATAGTAAGACTACTATATAATGTAAGACTAAGATGGTCAAGGCTTACGCTCAATTCCACCTCCGACGTGGATTTGCTATGGGACTTTTTAAATGCTTAATCGCCTCCAATGATTTTTGATATCCTCCCCTATCCATAACAAATTTCTTATATTCGTCTTTATCATTTTCAAAAATATTCAATATATCCTCGGTATTAATCAACTTGTCTTCTTCATTTGTTATATACGATTTGTAAGATGACCACTTGTATTGATCCAAAAGATTTACATCCTTAACTATAGAACCGGAGTATGGATTCAAATGGATATATCTTGATATGTGTAAAAGTAGCTCCTCGTTGTCAATATGAACTGCATTGAATTTCTGCGTGAAAAGTGGTCCCGAAACGAGTTTTTTGTTTTTGACATAAACTCCACAATTCCACCATCCTTTACTTGTTTAATTAACAGATGAAAATGAGTAGGCATAAAACAGTAACACAATACCTCCACTTTTACCTGTGAAACATCATTAGGTAAATAGACACCATCTAACATAATCATTTTTTTATATAATGAATACTTAATGTTTAGTTTGTTTGATTTGTGATAACAAAGGAGGTCATAAAACCGATTATTAAACTGTGGATTTGTAAATATTCTTCTTCCATCTATTGATTTATTATATATGTGATATATATCCCCACATACAAAATTGACTGTTCTCACAGCAATATTATGATTCCACCTCCGAGGTGGATTTACTATGAGACTCCACTGGATTTTTCCAACTTGCATATTTACACTCAGGATATCTAGAACATCCATAGAAACCACGCCCCTTTTTAGTCTTTTTTAAAACAACTTCCCCATCATGCTTTTTCCCACAATCAGGACACTTCATGCCAATTTTATTCAAAATTGCCTTCGTGAATTTGCATTTTGGGTAATTTTCACACGCGACAAATTTCCCAAAACGGCCTTCTTTTACAACAAGTTCGCCCTTACACTCTGGGCAAGGGTCTTTAATCATATCCAAAATCTCTGGCGAATCAGAACTTGGACCGCTGTCATCCGTTTCTAATGGCCTCGCATATTTGCATTCAGGATACCCTGAACAACTCAAAAATTTTCCAAACTTTCCAAGCTTTATTATCAAATTATGTTTCTTGCATTCAGGGCACTTTTCATCAGTCTCTTCCATCACAACTATGTCTTCTTTCTTAATTTCTTTCTTTTTCAAATCGACCAATTTATCAAAGGGTACATAAAAATCTTTTATTAACTTACGCCAATTCAATTCCCCTAATGCAACAAGATCAAGACCTTCTTCCATTTCAGCTGTAAAATCAACGTCAACTATTTGAGGAAAATGTTGCACCAAAAGATCATTAACAACGAGCCCATTATCAGTAGGCGATAGGATTCTTTCATCCTTTTTAACATATCCACGAGTTTGAATAGTTGAAATAATCGAAGCATACGTTGATGGCCTTCCAATATTAAAGCTCTCAAGTTCTTTAACAAGCGAAGATTCATTATATCTAGGTGGCGCTGACATTTCTTTTGGATCTAAAAGCAGTTTTTTCAAGTCTAAACTTTCCCCTTCTATTATATTTGGAAGTATTTCGTCTTTCTTTTTGTTGTAATAAACGCGTAGATATCCATCAAAAACAACAACAGACCCTTTTGCCTCAAATCTATAAACTTTAGAGTCATTCTCAATAATAGCTTTCGTATTCGCAAATAAAGCCGGAGCCATTTGTGTTGCAACAGTTCTTCTCCATATTAAGTCATATAATTTTCTGTGTTGTTCTCCTACTGACTTTGGAAGATCTTCTGGTTTCACCTTTATGTCAGTAGGCCTTACTGCCTCGTGTGCCTCTTGAGTTTTCACGCCATCTTTTGACTTAAAAAATCTTTCATGTGCCAATAAATATTCTTTTGGATA
>JAQBYK010000120.1 GCA_027622635.1 bacterium | reverse complement strand
CTTCAACATCGGGATCAAAGGAAGAAGGGATAGGAGTTAAAAGAGCCGGAAGAATATCGCCTTTTTCGGCAGCGCCGTACAAAACCGTAAAAGTTTTTGTATCTGTTACAGTAGTTTCACCTGATTTAGCTGCGCTTATCTTGACTGTATATACTCCGGGTAATACAAATTTATTGCTAAATTTGCCGGTCCAATCACTAAAGGTATCGGTCGCATTACTTGAAGAAAAGCTTTTAATAAGAACATTGTTAGCATCTTTTACATCCACGCTAACACTGTCAGCAGCCTGGCTCAAAGTATAAGAAATAAATAAAGATTCACTTGCAGGTTTCGCGGGATCGAAATTGCTATCACCACTGGTTGTAGTAACAGAAAAAGCATCGATTTTTACGGTTTGTGGAATCTCTACGGTGACTGTAACAGTATCGGTATCAGGATCACTACCCTCAAGAGTGGAACTAGTCGTCCTTATTGTGTATGGCTTACTTGGCAACAAAATCCCGTTACCATCTTTTCCATCCCAAGCTAAACCTGCTTCTTCTGTCTTTGTATATGTGCCGGCAGATAATTGTTTCTTATCAAGAATGGTTCTTTTTACAGTATCTCCATCAAGCACCTCTACACTTATTAAACCTGTAGCACTAGTTTTAAAAGAAATATCAGCAGTCTGGGTTAAAGGATTAAAGGTAGGTTCGCTAACAGCAAGATTACTCACAGAAACCTTAGGAAGAATATTGAAATCAGCAGTATCTACATCGGATATAGTTGTGCCACCTTTATCAAACTCTACACTTACCTCAATTTTATAATCAGTTCCACTTTTGCAAACAGTATCCGCATCTACACAAATAGCTTTAGCTTCGGGAGTGTCATCAAGAGCTTTCCCATCCCATTCTAAAGAACTTAGATCAGGTACAGCTTCAGGTAAAGCAACACCCCAAGATGTAACAGTCTTGATAACTGTAGTTCCTTTCAACACCTTTACATGTCCTTTAGAAGTTTTTAGCTCCGTATCCCAAAATTCCGTACCCAGCTCTACATCAATTACTAATGGATCAGCACTGTTATTTGGATCAAAAGTAGCTGGAGTAGCAGGGAGAGCGACGGTAAGAGTGACGCCAGTTACGACAGTATCATTATCCACCGCAAACGCAACTTGCGGAACAAGCATTGCTAAAAGCGAAACGGCACTCAAAAACGAAATGAATTTTTTGAACATATTTAGGGTGATTTAAAAATAGGGAGCCATGTTAAACAATATACATAGGGTAAGTCAATACTTTCTTTCCTAAAGATTGTTACAAAAAACGACTTGCCTAAGCGAGAATAGAATTTATTAGATGGATTGTACCCTGTGCGTGAAGGAGACGATGGCCCTTATTATCTAAAACAGGCATCGGGTATTTGGCATTTTTAATCAATGAACCGACTGTATATGGAGTCCCATATTGACCATTTAAAAAGTAATGATCGTTCCCACTAAGCTCCGGTCTATCACCAACAACCACTATTTCTCTAGCCTTTTCGCCAATATTTTCGCCTCTCTTTTCTCTCAAAAATTCCGCAAATTTTTGAATACCCGTATCCTTATCACCATCTGCCGGACAAACAACGACGCCAATACCCGAATTACCAACATGAACATATTTTTCGAAGTCGGGAGTAATGCTCCTAAGAGTATCCAATGTGATTTTGTAAAGCTGGTCGGATAGCGCATAAACCTCCTCAACATCCTTGTGCTCCTGATAATGAAGCCTCGTCCTAATAACCACCACAACTCTATGTGCATTGTAATAGACAGACCCAACACCTTTAACCGCCTCATCCAAAATATTTCTTAACTCATCCTCATCTATAAAAGAACTTGGCCAATCAACCCGATAAAACTCCTCAAAATTATTACTTTGAGTACTGAAAAAATAACCAATCGCACCATTTTCACCAAAGAGGAAAAGGTTTTTCAAAAAAGCCTCATGATTATTTTTATCAATATTAATAAGCAATTCATCAAGCCCATGACTCACAAAGGATTCAAGCTGTCTACCGGTACAAAATCCAATCGGCATTTCCTGAGACAGTCTAAAAAGCGCATCGGTCATATCCTTATCAGGTGCAAAATGCCCCTTCTTGGTAATCGTTCCATCAAAATCAAACATTGCAGCCTTGTAGTCCATCTTAAAAAGTTTTATTTTTTCGTAATTCAGAAGCCGTTTCCAGCATTTCTTTTTTTTCAGCCAGGTAAAGATTCCCATCAGATACGGACAAATAGGGGATAATCAGATCTATAAGATCGGCGGAAGCCTCAACGTTTTCCGTGTAAGCTGTAAAATGAACATTCTGATCAACGTAGCCAAAATACAGATCAATTAGTGGCCTGATCTTCTTGATAAATTCCACTTTTTCAGAGTCATCCAAAATTCTAAAATAATCCCTGTAATAGCTGAAATCATTCATGGGGTTTAGGCTAATCGCTTTTGAAAAGCTGGATTTACAGTCTTGAGTCATGCCCTGTTTACAACTTACAACACCTTTAAGATACCATGCTCTATCATCAAGATTATTCAAAGAAAGCTCCTTATCCAAAAACTCCAGCGAAGAATCAAAATCTCCGGAAGAAATAGCTTCATCGGCAGAAGTTAAATAATAATTCCTTGGAAAGAAAGATGACTCAAGATAATTTTCGTCATCTGTTTCAGCAGCAACAAGGATACTCCCCTCATAAAATGAAAAAGTGCCAACAGTTATGGCAAGTAAACATCCCAAAACAGGATAGAAATTCCCCACTTTATTAGAAATGCTGGACCTTATGAAAGTCAAAAAAGCAAAAAGCAGAAACAAATTTACAAAGAAATTAAAGTTGTAATCAATCAAATTGTGAGCAATACCACCGGCAACAGACACACCTAATACAAAAACAAGATCCTTTTCATGCTTAGCTAATTTAGGAAATCTGCCGATTGCAACAACTAATATACTCAATAAAAAGACTAGAAACACACCAAGCGCAACAAAACCATTCTCAGCGGCAATCTTCAAAAAGATATTATGTGGATGATCCGCATTTCCCAAAAAAGTCTTTTGAATTGGATTATACGCTTGTCTAAAGCTGTTCGGACCCCACCCAAATATCGGTTTTTTCTTTGCCAATTCATACGCTCCACTCCAAAAATCGATTCTCTCCTGTTTAGAGGTAAGACTTTCACTATTTTGAAATGCCACCCTTTGATCTACATCAATCACTTCATATTTTAGCGATCTCAAATAATTGGAAGCAAAGAATAAGCCAATTGTAAGTAGAAAAGTGAAAACAATCGAGCTGACAATCTTGAAATTAATTCTCCTTGAATAGTAGATTAACAGGAGGAATAACTGTCCTCCAAGAGTAATAATTGCACCTCTGGAAAAGCTAAGGAGCAGGGCGGAAAAGAGCAAAACCAGCCAAAGTAATTTAAAGCTGGATTTCTTGATCAGAAAGATAGGCCAAACTAATATTAAAAATAAGGCAAAGGCATTTGGC
>JAQBYK010000119.1 GCA_027622635.1 bacterium | reverse complement strand
GATTTTCCCAAAGTTCTTCAATGTCGGATTTGTATTTATCGGGAATTACAGTCGCTTTTGTTCTATTGGCGAGCTCTTCCAATTCAACCTCGTGATATTTTGCATCCTTAACATCAAAATCCATTTTCTTTAGGACGGCAGCTTGATTCTTGAGGTATCCGTTTGCCAGATCTTCACCGAAAACATCCATACTATTCATTACATTAGCTATTATTGCATCCGCAATTTCGTCTTCAAGATAAGCTGATAGTTCTTCCATAAGAACAGAGCTTACATTTCGGAAGATTTCGTCCATCATTGATTGATCCATATTTTTCATGAAGAATTCATCCATGTAAGGGTCCTCAATGTCACCATAGTATTTGTTGTAATCTTCGTGGTAATCCTCTTCGTAGTAATTGTAATCGTCCTCGAATGGGTCTCCATAGAGCCAGTCCATCACCATGGCTGATTCGTCCGGGATAAGCTCCATGAGTTTGTCTGCATCCTCTGGATGATTCTCAAAATATATTCCTACAATTTCTAAATTTTTCAAGAACACTTCACCCGTACTATCTAAGATATCCCAAAATTCATCCATCTCTTCCGGATCATCCAGGCCTTCGTCTACCCTGGCAATCATTTTATCCAGGACTATTCTTGCTTCCGGCACCAGTGGCTCAAGGTTTGCAATTGCTTTTAGCGTTTGCTTGTCAGTTATTCCCAACGAAACGAGTGCATCCACAAATGTTTGCGCTACAGTCAATTCTTCTAACATGTACTCCATCTCTGTTTTCATGTCTCCCTGGAACCAATAAACATCAAGACTTTGCCACGCCATGTCTATTGAATCCCATGGATATGTCATCCAAAATTCGTCTAAAATATCGAAGATTTCTTCTAGATCAGCCGAGTAATCAACCTCCCATGCTTCGCTTAAATATGAGTCATATTCATAATCGTCGTCGTATTCAATTGCGTCTCTAGCAATATCATAAAGTGGGCTAATTTTTTCATTGGCCAATATTGCCGTTAGATCAGCACTGACTTTACTCAAACCTTCCTCAATGTCTGCCGGCATTTCAACTCCCAGTTCTGTGTATTCGGCATAAAGATTATCTATTTCTTCTACCATCCAGAATAGATCCTCAATTTCATAATAGAAATCATAGTATCCAAGTGCCATATCATCCCATTCTCCCTCTTCCCACTGATATTCATCCCAATAACTGTCCCAGTCTTCACCTTCCCCCCATTCTTCCCAGTTTTCTGTGTCCCAGTTGTAGTCCTGGTAGTCTTCGTAGTTGTAGTCATAGTTGTCATCGCCATACCAGTCGTATTCATAATCGTCATCGTAGTCGTAATCGTAATCGTAATCGTCCTCACCTATTTCAGAATCGACCGTGTTTGTATCTGAACCGGAATGAAAAGCGGCGAAAGCAGTAGTTGCCTGGAAAGTGATCAGTGTTGAAAGAATTGTCAGAATTGAAATATAACTCATTGTTTTTTTAAACATTGTTTTAAAGGGTTAAGTAATTTTGCATATGATAATACGACGATTCTAGCATGGGGTTTCCTTTTTTTCTATATTAGCTATAATCCCAGTGCTTTTTATAAATATGGGCAGGTACCAGAGTGGTCAAATGGAGCAGGCTGTAAACCTGCTGGCTCCGCCTTCGGGGGTTCGAATCCCTCCCTGCCCACCATAAAATTATGAAATCCAAAGAAAACATACCGCTTATTATAGGGATCGCTCTTCCTATTTTGATGATTGTTTTTGTTGCTGCCTCTATTTATCTGCCACGCTTATTTGCGGAACCACCTCAATATGATTTTTTATATAGCAGCGGGGATAATTATCGCTTGGATTATGACTATGAAGTCGTGGATGGGCGATTGATGAAAATTTATAACCACACAGACAGATCTGCCATAGATTTGGATTTACTTGAAGATGAGCGGGAAATTAGGTTTTATGTACATGACGTTGAAGATGATGAGAGTAGAAAAATTTCATTTGAAGAAGCCGGCGATTTGATTTTAGATGATAGTGAAAAGTCGCCCGATGGCTATGAAGTGAAAAGAGGAGGCGGCGGAGGGATGTTTGGTCCAAGTAATTACAATAATGTATATATAAGTGGACATGGCTTAAGCAGGGAACTGGATCTGGAATACGGGATAAATAATTATTACAGAGATTTCACTTTTATTGCCTGGATAACCGAATAATATGCACAAACAAGATTTTTTGGATTTAGTTAAGAAGGCGGCACATGCCGAAGTTGCTTCAAAGGCTGAAATTCTTAGGGCTTATGAAAGTGCTTTGTCCAAGAATAATAAGCAGATTGATATTTCCAGAGCGATGTATGGAATAGGGGGGCTGATCGTAGTCATGGGTATTTCTTTTCTGGTTTGTCAAAACTGGGATCTACTTAATACTTTCACCAAGATTCTTAGCTCATTAGGTGCGGGTATTATGGCTTACATAATTGGGGTAATCCTGAGAGACAAAAAATTTGAGCATTTGTCTAATGCTTTTTATTTCATAGCGCTGTTGGTCATCCCCATTGGACTTTACGTTACTTTTGATTTGGCCGGTTATGATGTTGGGACCGAAGGAATGCAGTCAGTTATTTCAGCGTTGTTGCTATTTATGGGGCTTGGTTCCTGGTTTGTATTTAAGAGAGGAATATTTGCGATTGCTTCTTTAATATATTTTACATGGTTTTATTTCGCATTTACCGAATTTTTGCCCTTAGGCGAATTTTGGAAAGACGATTTTGAGTTTTTTGAATATCGCGCATTGATACTCGGTCTTTCTTATATTCTTTTTGGGTATTATCAATCAATTAAGGGGAATGATTCTTTTGTTAACACACTGTACTGGTTTGGATTGCTGGGGTTTTTAGCGTCTGCCCTTGGCCTTGGAGGATGGGAGCCGGATCAAAATTTATTTTGGGAATTGATCTATCCGGGCATTGTTACCGGTGTCATATTTTTGAGTGTTCATCTCAAAAATAGAGTGTTTTTGACAATGGGATCTATGTTTTTAATCTTCTATATCTTCAAAATTACTGATGAATATTTTCAGGAAGGACTGGGATGGCCACTCTCTTTGATACTCTTTGGACTTGCTTTAATAGCAATCGGATACATTGCTGTTAGGATAAATCAGAAATACATAAAGGAGTAAGCATGTCCTGTTTCCCATGTTTTGCGGCTCATTATGCATAAACTCGTGATGATTTTTTGCTAAATTGATTTTGGAAAAATCAAAAGGACAAGCAGATTATATTAAATGTTCAAAGTGGTGGTGCTGGTTCAAAGTAGCTTTGTTGATCGCGTGGTTTTTCATCCCCGGGGATGAGTTTTTTCAGGTGGGTTAGGTTTTTTCAGTGAGACGATGGTTTCTCAAAACGAAGCGATTGGTGCGCATCTGTATCTGATGGGGGCAGTAAAAGAGGTCGGCGCGTGCACAAAGTCGCGCTTTTTGCCACAATCGCCAACAAAGAAAATGAGCATAGATCTGGACACTGAAATGCA
>JAQBYK010000118.1 GCA_027622635.1 bacterium | reverse complement strand
AGACCGGCTGCTCCACAAGCTGCCAGACAGGCGCCTCAGCAAGCTCCTCAACCTACAGCTGATCAAGCTCCTTTTTTCCGTGCATTCGATTGGGTGGTAGGCAAAAAAAACGAAGCAATTACAGGTATTCAAGGAGTAAACAATTGGACAAGAGAAAAATTACGCTACGAAATAGAAGGAGTATCCCCTGCAGATCCTACAGTCAAAGCACTCCCCTATGCTGCCGGACACTCACTGGATGGATTTCCCGGATCGCTAGCAAGAATAGGCTACAATGCCGTAGAAAGTATCAGCCAGTCCACTAGAGCAGCTGTCGGTACAGCATGGGATTCAACTGCTGGATTGTTATACTTACAACCACTCAGACACCCTATTCAATATGCAAAACAAGCTGCCAGAGTTGTAACATCCCTGGCAAAAGGTTTTAAAGATGCCGTAAAAGGTGTATTTATAGACGCGCCACACGAAGTAATAGATAGAACAATGAATAATACACTTAAACAACTTCGAGATATTCCAGTGGTAAATCAGATCCTGGCAATTCCCCAATGGATAACTGACAAAGCAGCCTGGATTTCAGGAGGAATAAAAAAAGCCATAGATTGGACATTATCTCCATTCGACAAGGCGAACAACGCTATGGCTCCTGCTACAGCTACAGCATAATCTATGCTAAAGTAGCACCATGTTCGAATTCAAAGTTAAAAAAGAAGAAGGCTTTTCTCGCACAGGAATACTAAAAACTCCAAATGGACTCATAAAAACTCCGGTATTTATGCCCGTAGGCACAAAAGCAACAGTTAAAACCCTCTCTCAAAAAGATCTAAAAACCCTCGGAGCTCAAATCATTCTTGCAAACACCTACCACCTATTTCTCCGGCCCGGGGAAAAACTAGTCAAAAAAATGGGTGGACTTCATAAATGGATAAATTGGGACGGACCTATCCTCACTGATTCAGGTGGCTATCAAGTATTTTCATTATCACAAGAAAAAGGATTCACAAAAAATACAAAGTTCAAAACTAAAGTAAAAATAGACGACAAAGGAGTGATGTTTAATTCACATCTTGATGGATCAAAGCATTATTTCACACCTAAAAAAGCTATAAAAATCCAGGAAGATCTCAATGCGGATATAGTTATGGCCTTTGATGAATGCGCTCCAGCAGATAGTAGTAAGAAATATTTCAAAGAAGCCATGGAAAGAACTCATAAGTGGCTTATTGACTGCAAGAAATCTCACAAATCCAGCAAACAAGCTCTTTTTGGAATAGTACAAGGTGGTCTTTATAAAGACCTACGAGAAGAATCAGCTAAATTCGTAAATGCGCAAGGTCTCCCTGGAAACGCAATCGGAGGGCTTTCCGTAGGAGAAAGCAAAGGACAAATGTATGATATGCTTGATGTAACGATCCCACATCTTGATAAGAACAAACCTAGATACTTAATGGGAGTCGGCACACCGGAAGACATTCTGGAAGCAGTAGAAAGAGGAGTAGATATGTTCGATTGCGTACATCCCACACGAATGGCTCGCCATGGATCTTTTTGGGATCTAACAGGGCGCTACAGCATTACAAATGCCAAGTTCAAATACGACAAATCACCACTACAAAAAGACTGCAAATGCGAAACCTGCCAAAATTATTCTAAGAGTTACCTACGTCACCTAATATTTGAGAAAGAAATTCTTGGACTTCGACTCATGTCTATCCACAATCTACACTTTTTGTTAGAATTGATGCGAAATATCAGAGAGAATATAGACAAAGGTAGCTTCAAAAAATTCAAAAGAGAATTCCTAAAAAAATTTAAAAAATGATTTCATACCTAAAAGGAAATATCATAAAGAAAACAAATAAGGGGGTAATTCTAAATACCGGCCAGGTTGGTTATTTCGTGTATATGACTGCTCCAAGTCTAGAAGAAATCAAGGAAAATCAAGATACAGAGTACTATATTCATACAAATGTAAGAGAGGACGCACTCGATCTTTATGGATTCAAAAAATATGAGGATTTATTGTTTTTTAAAAATCTAATAAGCATAAGCGGTGTCGGGCCACGTCTCGCACTCGACATTCTTAGTGTACCTCCGGCAAAAGTTAAAGCGGCAATTCTTAATGAAGACATCGCATACTTAAAAGAAATCCCCGGTATAGGACCAAAAAGTGCAAAGAGAATTATTCTGGAACTCAAAGGTAAAATTGAGGATGAAGGAATAGATGAAACCTACCAAAAACTAAGTCCAATAAACGCTGAAGTACTAGACGCCTTAATGAGACTTGGCTACCAAAGAAACCAGGTATCACAAACACTCAAAGATATACCAAAAGAAATCACAGAAACAGAAGAAATCATAACCTATTTCCTTAAAAACGCATGAAAGAACAGGCAAAACTTATAACTAATAAGTCCAATATTGCGTATGTATCAAATTTTACCGGGTCCTCAGGTTTTATGCTAATCACGAAAAGTTCAAAGTACCTATTCACTGATTTTAGATACATTGAGAGAGCAAAAAACACTATAAAGAAAGGCATAATGGTGATGGATTTTAACAAGGAAAGTTGGCAAAAAACTCTTAAAAAACACCGCATCAAAACACTTGGCATCGAAGAATCAGATTTGACTGTAGCCAGATTTAAAAAGTACAAAAAGATTTCAATGTACCAAAGCAAAACGAAGACACAAATAAAATTTATAGACATTTCAGGAAAACTAGAATCAATACGCGAAATCAAGTCAAATCAAGAATTGAAATTAATCAAAAAAAGCCAGTCTATAAATGAGAAAGTCTTTATTGAGATCAAAAATATTGTTCACACATATTTGAATTCAAAATCATCAAAAAAGCTCCTTGAAATTGACCTAGCCTGGAAAATTAAAGAATTAGCACACAAATATGGTGCAGACGATGTCTCCTTCGACCCAATAGTGGGATTTGGTAAAAATTCTGCAATCGTACATCACAATCCGGGGAAAACCGCCTTAAAAAAGGGCGACATAATTTTAGCAGATATGGGTATGGTATATAAAGGATACTGCTCCGACATGACACGAATGATTTTCACATCAAAACCAAACAAAAAACAAGCAGATATATACAACCTGGTATTAGAATCACAACTCAAAGGCATCGAAGCAATAAAAGCAGGCATCACTGGTAAAAAAGCCGACAAACTAACTCGTGGCATCATAGAAGAAGCAGGATACAGCCAAGCGTACGGCCATGCCGGAGGTCACGGTATAGGACTTGATATACACGAATCCCCTTCCCTATCTGACAAATATATTAAGAAAATTAAAGCAAACACCGTTGTCACTGTCGAACCGGGTATTTATCTCCCCGGTAATTTTGGAGTTCGTGTTGAAGATATGATTCTCGTAACAAAAGGTGGCAATAAAATACTAACAAAAATCCCGAAGAATCTAAAAAGCTGCATTTTGTAGACCCTGTCAATCACTCTAGCTCCACAAGAGCTGCTTTTTGCTTTAATATCCATCATATGTGCGGAATTTTTGCATACTCGGG
>JAQBYK010000002.1 GCA_027622635.1 bacterium | reverse complement strand
GAAAAAGTTCTTCAAAAAAATGCATAAAGAGTACGAGAGTAAAAAGACAAAGAATAAATGCTGACGGTTTACCTGTAAGTGTAGCCGTGCTCATCTAAGATTTCTCCTGTTGGAGTGGGGTTTGGGGTTGGGTTTTGCGTTGGGTCTGGGGCCACTTCTACTATTTCCGGCTCTTTGTACCCAGACGGAGGACTGTATTTAACGGGTGGAGTATACGCTGGTGGTTTAGGAACATAACCTGGTGTATCCTGCTTTGTATCAACTTCTTCCGTTGGCTCATTTTCCACTTCTTCTATTAGATCGGGCTCGATAAAACGATTTATTTTTTTTTCTATTTCAATGTTTTGCTCTTGTGTATACTTAATTGTAGAATCCACAAATCTTGAGATTTCTTGATTGGTGACTTTTTGAGTAATCAATTCAAATACCTCGACAGATTCATCTTGCAGAGAATCTATTGCCTCAAAAGCAATAGTGCTTTGCTGTGAGTCCTTGATCTCATAAGCGACCTCAATCGCTTTTTTCGTCTCTTTTGTGACAGTCTCAACCAATCCTTTTACTGCACTTTCTGTTTCGACTGTTGTATCCTCCGCGTAAACTACAGGCAGAATGGCGACTTGTGACTCAAGAACGATCGATTTCCCTTGAGTATAATCTCTGAGCTGCTCTAAGGCCTCATTTGCTTTTGCCAGATGCCTCTGGAACTTGTTCAAAGGTGTACTTAAATTGTATGTGAAAATTCCAGCTGCAACTATCAAAATTGCCACAACAAAAGACGAGGCAAATCTCATTCCGAAAATCATACTGAAGAGATTGATTTTGCGACTTGATTTCTCGCTTGTTGAAACGTCATCATCCTCAGCTATCTCCCTTAAATGGACCAATGTCTTTTGTTTCCACTCCGGACTCGGAGTAATGTCCATCTTTTGGATGGTTTTTACGATGTCTTCTTCTGTGAATCTGTTAGTCATAATTGTAATTTCGTGTTTGTATACACTTAATTCTTGGCTTTAGTTACAGGATTACATATCACCTTTAACTTATTCATTGCTCGGTGTATGGCTGTTTTGGTGGCAGAGTACTTCATTTTCATGACACTTGATATTTCTTCAATGCTCAAATCCTCTCTGTAATGAAGAATTATAAGGTTTTGATCGCGTTCATTCAGATGTCGAATTTGCTTAAATACAAAATCGATTTTTTCATCTGTTTCATAGTCCCCTTTTATGTCAGTGGAGTCTTTGAAATTTTCGTGAAGTTCGCTTTCTCTTTTGTTTTTTGTTTTGCGAAAATGATCGCGAAGAGTGTTTATTGTAATAATAAATAACCAACTTTTTAGTGACGCCTTTTTAGGATCAAATGATTCCCTATATCTCCAGGCTTTGACAAAGGCATCCTGCACAATTTCTTCCGCAATTTGTTTTCTTCCTAAACGGGCGTAGGTGTATCTTAAGAGTGTATTATTCCACTCGTTGAAAGCGTTCTCCAGATCTGACGCAGTTTTAAGTTGATTCACTTTTGTGTTCATGATGGTGCCGGGGGGCAGGATTGAACTGCCGACACATGGATTTTCAATCCATTGCTCTACCACTGAGCTACCCCGGCTTGTTAAATATCGCTTGGAGATTCTAATTCGATTCAATAAAAATGGCAAATTATAATAACTACACCTCTTATCCCCATGACAAAGACTGTTTAATCTGGTAAATTCAATGCATGGCTAATCGACGAATTGTTGTAAAACTTGGCACAAATTCAATCACCAAGGATAGTGGCGAACTCGACTTGGTATTGATCTCCGACTTGGTTGCTCAGATTGCGAAATTGATGAGCGAGGATCATGACATTCTTTTTGTGACTTCAGGCGCGATGGGTGCCGGGCGCAGCATTCTCAATAAAGAGATGCTCTATGATGAGGTAACTTCTCGTCAGCTCTATGCAGTTGTTGGTCAGGTAAAATTGATGGAAATTTATTCAAAATTGTTTGAGCAGCACGGGATCATTATTGCTCAGATGCTTGCGACTAAACAAGATTTCCAAAATCGCACACATTCTCTTAACACTAAAAACTGCATAGAATCACTTTTTAGGGAGGGCATTATTCCTATCATGAATGAAAATGATTTTGTCTGTATTGAGGAATTGATGTTTACCGATAACGACGAACTTGCAGGAATAGTGTGTAGGACATTATTCGCAGACACATTCATCATTTTGAGTAATGTCGATGGCGTTCTTGATGAAAATGGTGAAGTTGTAAAAGAATTTTCATATGAGGATGATCTGCCGGCGCATATAATAAGTGCTGACAAATCTTCATTTGGCAAGGGAGGAATGCAGACCAAATTTAATGTAGCTAAGTCGGCTGCGAGGCATGGCACAGAGGTGTTCATAGCTAACAGTAGAGATGGAAATGTTCTTCTCAATATTGTAAGTGGCGAACATATTGGCACTCGATTCATCCCGAAACTTCATCAATCATGAAAAAAATTTGTATAGTCGGAATGGGAAATATGGGAAGAGCGATCTCTGATGCCCTTTCTCAAGCAGAAGACTTTGAGGTGTTTGGATGTGACAAAGGAGATGACACTAATTCTTGTATAGCCAAGTCGGACATTGTTATAATTGCCGTTAAGCCTCAATCGTTTGATGAATTGGCAAACTCTATTTCCGTTGATTTTAGCCGCAAATTGGTAATTTCGATAATGGCAGGTGTTTCTATTGCAAAGATTTCTGACAAATTTTCAGCAAAGAATGTTGTCAGAGTTATGCCTAATTTGCCTTTAAAAGTTGCTAAGGCTCTCAGCGCGTGGAAATGCGCTTATGAAGTTAGTGAAGACCAAAAAGTGACCATAAGGAGTATTCTTTTGGTATTTGGGGAAGAGATCGAAGTAGAGACCGAAGATCAGATCGACATGATTACCGCTTTAGCTGGCAGTGGTCCTGCCTATTTTTATCGATTGAGTAGAGCGATTAAGGGAAAGGCTGTTGCGCTTGGATTTGATGCAGTGGTGGCGCGCAAGATTGCCAGGACAACATTTTTGGGAGCGGCTTCCCTTTTGGAACCCGTAGAAGATTGTTGCGGTGGCAAAATGATTAAGCTAATTGCTTCAAAGCACGGGACAACTGAGGCTGCACTGGAGTCGATGGAAAAATCCGGAATAGACCAAATGGTTTCTGATGCCGTGGATTCTGCAATAAAAAGAAGTAAAGAATTAAATGAATCTTGAAGAAACATTAGAAAAAGTTAGAGATGCAAGTCACCGTTTGGTGATGGTTAAAGATAAGGAAATTAAGAATATTTTGGGTAAGTTGGCCTACGGTTTAGAGACTAACGTTACTCAAATTTTGAAGGCTAACGAAATGGATTTGTCTAAAATTGCCCCCGCCGATCATATTTATGATCGTATTTTGTTAAATGAGGAGAGAGTAAAGGAAATTGCACAGAGTGTCTTAGATATTGCCGATTATGACTCTCCCATCGGAGTTGAAATTGAACACAAAGTATTGAATAATGGTCTGGATTTAAGGAAAGTTACTACTCCAATTGGCGTTGTGGGAGCTATTTTCGAGGCTAGACCCAATGTTATAATTGATATCTTTGCTCTCTGTTTTAAATCTAAAAATGCCTGCGTCTTGAAGGGTGGATCTCAGTGCAAGAATACTAATGAGGTTTTGCAGGAGATTATTGAAAGAGCTTTGGGAGAGTTATCTGATGTTGTCGCTCTACTTCCCAATGATCGCAGTATCGTGAATGATTTTTTGAAGGCTGATAAATTTGTGGATGTAATTATCCCGCGTGGGAGCCAAAAATTGATTGATCATGTTAGGATGAGCTCCACTATTCCTGTAATTGAAACCGGCAGAGGTGTTTGCCATACATACTTTGATGAATCGGGTGATTTAGATAAAGCCCGGGATATTATTTTCAATGCCAAGACTCAAAGGCCGAGTGTTTGTAATTCCCTTGATACCCTGATTATTCATAAGTCCCGCTTGTCTGATCTTCCAGAGATCGTTCGCAGAATGGAGGAAAAGAGAGTTGAGATTTTTGCAGACAAGGATTCTTACGAAGCATTGAAAGAAAATTATTCTAAGGACTTGCTATATGAGGCTAAAGGGGAAGACTTTGGTTTCGAATTTTTGAGCCTTAAAATGTCAGTTAAGACTGTTTCGGATTTGGATGAAGCAATAAAGCACATAAATCACTTTGGGTCTCATCACAGTGAAGCTATTTTGACTGAAGACATGATAAATGGCGAGAAATTCTTGAAAAGCGTTGATGCAGCCTGTGTTTACGTAAATGCCTCTATACGTTTTACAGATGGAGGAGTCTTTGGCTTGGGTGCGGAAGTTGGAGTTAGCACTCAAAAACTCCACGCTCGCGGTCCTATGGGAATCAAGGAACTTACTTCTTATAAATGGCAGATTGTAGGAGACGGGCAGGTGAGGCAGTAGGCAGTTTTCAATTTACAATTTTTAATGTTCAATTTTCAATTTACGCTTTACAATGACATAGATATTTAACCTCATTTTCATGGTTGATCGAACAAAAATCCGCAAGTTGGCAGATATAATAGCCAATTATTCCATATCGGTTAAAAAGGGGGAAAAAGTCCTTTTGCGTGGATATGGCTTTGATAGTTATCCACTCATAAAAGAGATTTATCGAGAATGTATAAAGGCTGGAGCTGACCAGGTTGATGTCCGCTTTTCGCATGATGAACTTGCAAAAATATTTTTTGAGCACGCAAATAAGAAGCAATTAACCTCTTTGACCGCGCTTGATAAAAAAGTTGCGGACAGTTATGACGCAATGGTGCAGATTGTGGCTGATAGCAATCCATATGAGTTGACTGATGTGCCTCATGAAAAAATCATGATTGCTCAAAAAGCTCGCAAACCATTGTCAGATATTTTGCATAAAAAGAGATGGTGCCTTTTTTATTATCCTAATTTTGCTTCTGCTGCGTTTGCGAAAAAGAGTATTGAAGATTGGGAGGATTTTGTCTTTGATAGTTGTTTACTCGATTGGAAGAAGGAAGAGAAGAAACAGATCAAATTTAAGAATCTAATGGTGAAAGTTAAGGAAGTTCACATAAAAGGAAAAGAGACTGATCTGAAAGTGAATATCAACAAGCAGAAGTGGAAAACTTGTTGTGGTAAGTGCAATTTGCCGGATGGAGAGATATTTACTTCTCCCGTAAAGACAGGGGTAAATGGAGTCATCAAATATAATGTTCCGACTCATTATCGCTCACATGATTTTGATTGGGTTAAACTTTGGCTTAAAGACGGGAAGGTCGTTAAGGAGGATTCAAATAACAATAAAGCTCTGAAGGAAATTCTCAGCACGGATCCCGGTTCTCGCTACTATGGCGAGTTCGCTTTTGGCATGAATAACAATATCAAAGACGGTACAAGACAGATTCTTTTTGATGAAAAGATGGGCAAGAGTCTGCATATGGCCCTTGGAAAATGTTATGATGAATGCCCAAATGGCAATGATTCAAATAATCATTGGGATTTGATTTTCAAATTTAGACCAGCTGGCGCAGAGCTCTGGTTTGACGGCAAAAAGGTCTACTCAAAAACAAAGTGGGTGGATAAGAGGTTTGCTTTCTTGAATTAGAGGAGACCATTACTTAAATCTCCAATACAATTGGGCAATGATCTGATCCCATTACTTTGGGCAGGTGGTAGCAGTTTTTTATTAGGTCCCGAGCATTTTTTGAACAAAAAAAGTAGTCAATCCTCCATCCGACATTTCTCTCGCGTGCTCCGGAGCGCATACTCCACCATGTGTAATTATCGGGGTCCTTGTTGTATTCTCTAAAACAGTCGATGTAGCCGTTTTCAGTTAGTTTATCTAACCATTTTCTTTCTACCGGTAGAAATCCGGAAATGGATTCGTTTTCTTTTGGTCTGGCAAGGTCGATTTCCTTATGAGCCGTATTGAAATCTCCTGCTATAATCAATTTTTTGCCAGATTTTACAAGTTTATTGAAGTGCTCAAGCGTGGCATCATAAAAGTCCAACTTGTACTCCAGTCGCTCTTGTCTGGCCTTACCGTTCGGGAAATATATGTTAAAGAATGTGAAGTCTCCGTAATCAGCAGCTTGTATGCGTCCCTCAGAGTCAAATTCTCTTATTCCTATGCCATTTGAAATTTTGCCTGGTCTGTGTTTGGTGTAAAGACCGGTACCGGAGTAGCCCTTCCTCTCAGCCGGGTTAAAATAACTCAGATAATCTTTAGGAGCCCTTAATTCCTCAGAGAGTTGATCCTCCATAGCCTTAATTTCTTGTATTCCAAGGATATCCGGTTTTTCCTCCTTTATCCAATTAAGAAGCCCCTTCTTTTCCGCTGCGCGAATACCGTTTACATTCCATGATATTAATTTCATGTGCGAATTCTATGGCCATTTCATTTAATGATCAACTCAAGATTTTGATTTTATCTACTTTGTGATATGTTAGTGCGAGTATTAAGCAATAAATTTAAATTAAAAATTATGAAAAAATTATCTATACTCTTAGTTGCTGCTTTTGTATTGAGTGCTTGCGGTCCTGAAACAGCCACTGATAATAGCACTGTTATTACTGAAACGGATTCTAAAACAGAGACTTGGGAGTCTTATGAAATACAAGGACAGGATCATGTTACACTTACTGAAAAACATGACGCTTATAATTCAAATCCTCCGACTTCAGGATGGCACACCGGGGAATCTGTTCCCTGGGGAGTATATGAAGAAGAGTTGCCGGATGAAAAGTTAATCCACAACCTTGAACATGGTGGAATATGGATAAGCTATGCGGATATTGATGAAGACTCTTTGGCTCAATTAGAGGAATACGCAAAAAAACATAGTGGGAGTGTTGTTGTAACTCCCAGATCTCAAAATGACAGTAATCTAGCTGTTGCTGCCTGGGGAAAACTACTTAAAATGGATGATCTGGATATGGCCTTAATTGAAGAATTTTATGCTCAGCATAAAAACAAATCTCCTGAAAAATTTGCAGGAGAATAAGGTTTGGAAGTTGTTTTTCTTGATTGAATATGCTATTATTTAGCGAGTAAATTTATTAATTAATCAAATTGTCATGGGTCAAAAAAATCAAAATGGTCTTGTTTTCGCTGTACTGTTTGCCTCTACTGTTATTGCAGGGTCCTTAGTGTTTTTGGGTATGCAGCTTTCCGGTGGTAGCTCAAGTAATGATGATCTAAAGACTCAAATTGCCGAAGGTATTGATGCTTATATTGCAGACAATGCTCCTGGAAATACGCCACCGCCTCCATCAAAGGTCGAGGGTGATTTTACTGATGATGATCCTTTTATGGGAGCAGATGACGCTCCGGTAGTTGTTGTTGAGTTTTCCGATTATCAATGTCCTTTCTGTGGTAAATTCTTTAATGAGACTCTTCCTCAAATCAAAGAGAATTACATTGATACCGGCAAGGTTAAACTGGTTTATCGTGACTTACCATTGAGCTTTCATCCTGACGCATATCCAGCGGCCCTTTTGGCAGAATGTGTGAGAGATCAAAAAGGAGATGAGGGATATTTTACAATTCATGATGTAATATTTGCCAATATCAGTCAATCCGGATTAGATTATGATCTCGTTAAGGATGAAGCTGTTAAAATTGGTGTGAATTTAGATGAACTTAACGGTTGTATTGAAAGTGATAAGTTTAAGGCAGAGATTGACGCAGACCAGGCAGACGCAGGTCGAGCAGGCATTAGTGGAACTCCTGGATTTATAATTAATGGAAATATAGTTTCCGGTGCTCAACCATTCTCAAGTTTTGAAGCTATAATCGAAGCAGAGTTAGCTAAGTAACCATGAACTTGTCAGTATTTAAAAATTTAGCCGGCCCCACCCAACTACTTGTGATGGTGGGATCGGCTTTTTTGTTTTTTGACATCAATTTTTGGATGATGAAGAATCTACCCGGGTCAAGAGATCAAATGTGTATTGTAGGAGGTAATTATACGACTGGAAATTTAATTTACTCAGTTTTGTTGAGTTTGATGGCCGGGACAATGATCGCCGGTGTTTTTACCTTGTTCCAAAGGAGACAATCTAAGTTAGCAGCCAGTACAACGACTGGTGCCGGTTTGCTTGTGGGCGGTTTGACGGTCTTTTGTACCGCATGCACTTTGCCGGTCATATCTTTATTTGGAATCAGTATTGGCCTAACAATTTTCACAACTTATGGTCTTCCATTTAAAATTGTTAGTCTACTTATAATGGCAGCAGGGCTATGGATTGTAAACAGGCAACTAGATGACAGATGTGAGATCTGCGAGGGATAGTAGATGCATTTGGAATTTAGTCCCTTTTTCATCGTGGGTTTCTAGAATCTCATCTACGCCAAACTTGTCAGGAATTTCAGGGAAGAAGGTGTCGCAGTCATATTCGGATTGAATGCGGGTTAGGTAAATGCCTAAGAGCTTCGGATGTTTGAGACTATCTTTAAAGACTTTTCCTCCACCTATTATGAATATCTTTTCGATTTCTTCGTCTGCAAGATCAAAAGCTTCTTCCAGCGATTGGGCAATGATAGCGCCCTCCGCTTTATAGTCCGGATCGTGGGTTAATACTATATTCTTGCGGTTTTTCAATGGCCTATATTGTGTATCTATTGATTCCCATGTTTTTCTTCCCATTACAACCATGTTTTGTTTGTCCGGATCCTCTGTATGCAAAGTTGCCTTCTTGAAATATTTCATTTCCTTCGAAAAATGCCATGGGAGAGTACCATTCTTTCCAATGCCGTTATTTTCGTCAACGGCGACAATAATGTAGATTGGATTTTTCACACCCTCATTATACAGCTATTGGGAATTTTATGAACTTGTCGTGTTCGTAATTTTTTAATTTGAAATCCTCGAATTTCAGATCCCAGAATGATTTATCTGCTATTTCCAATTTTGGAAGAGTTTTTGGTGTGCGGGTTAGCTGCTCCTTTAATCCCTCAATATGATTAGAGTATATGTGAGCATCTCCAAGAGTGTGTACAAATACACCCGGAGTCAAATTGCATTCTTTCGCTACCATGCTGAGAAGAGTAGCGTAACTGGCAATGTTATATGGCACACCAAGTGCAATATCCGCGCTTCTCTGGTATAGTTGAAGGTCTAATCGCTCACCAACCACGTAAAATTGAAATAGTGTGTGACATGGAGGCAAAGCCATTTCCTCAATATCTGCAACATTCCAGCCACTCACAATAATTCGGCGTGAGTCTGGATTATTTTTTATCATATCTATGGCATTTTGGATCTGATCAATGTGGATTTTTTCAATTGTTCCGTCTGATTTTTCCTTAATTTTTCGCCATTTTCTCCATTGGAATCCGTAAATTGGTCCTAGCTCCCCTTTTTCGTCAGCCCATGCATCCCAAATCGGAGTGTGCTCGGTGAGACCATCATTTATGTTTGTAGATCCCTTTAAAAACCACAGAAGCTCTCTTACTATAGCGTCGTATCGTACTTTTTTAGTAGTGACCATCGGGAATCCATCTCTCAAATCATACTTCTGTTGGGCTCCAAAGATGGAGATAGTACCTGTACCGGTTCTATCACTTTTTTCTGTTCCATTTTCGAGAACTTCTTTTACCAGTTGCAAATATTGTTTCATGCTGTTTTTTTAATTTCTTCAAGTGGTTGCTCAAGGCCAATGTGTACTCTGTCTGTATCCTGATATATGCGACTGCCTACCGTTTTTCGCTGGTTCTGATATTTTCCTCTGTATGGATTTTCTGCTTTCTGATCCATACTGCAGAAAACTAACTGACATATCCTCTTGCCTGCTTCGAGTTTTATCGGAAGTGAGCTGGCGTTATAGAGCTCGAGTGTTATACGGCCTTTGAAGCCCGGGTCGACCCATCCTGCGTTTTGGATAAAGAGTCCTATGCGTCCAATGGAGCTGCGACCTTCTACAAAGGAAGTCACGTTATCAGGTACTTCTATATATTCTTGAGTTGTTGCCAATAAAAAAGATAGTGGAGGAATGATTATCGAAGGTCCATTGTGTTCTCTATATTTGATTTCAGAGTCCAGCGTTATTACGTGCATTTGATTTTGTTCAACTACGAGGAAATTATCACCAAGTCTACAATCTATTGATGCCGGTTGTATTGATTGTTCATCAATTGGATCTACTACCAGTTCACCGCTTTTCAGCATTGCCTTTAAAGTCTTATCGGAAAGAATCATATATGTTTGGTTAATGTGTGCCTAAGAGTAGCAAGATTTTACAAATTTTTCTAATAACTTTATGAATTGTTCCGGGATTTTTTCGCCGGTGAGGTTTTTGTGGAATTTTCCTTGGATATAAGTCGGAGCAATTGCCGCTTCCATTTTTCCCGGTAGACTTATTGCTATATCGGCATGCTTGGATTCTCCCGGTCCATTTACTATACATCCCATGACTGCAACCTTCATCTCAGCTACTCGTGGATATTTCTTCTTCCACTCTGCCATTTTTTTGGCAATGTGCCGATTTACCTGCTGGGCTAGATCCTGAAAGAAGTCGCTTTCTGTGCGCCCACACCCGGGACAGCTCGTAACCTGAGGCTTAAAATGTCGATAGCCCATAGATTGTAAAAGAATTTTGCATGCTTCTACTTCTCTGGATCTACTTTCACCTGGTTTAGGGGTTAATGAAATACGTATAGTGTCCCCTATTCCTTTGTTTAGTAAAACAGCAAGCGCAGCGCTGCTCGCGATGAGCCCCTGCATCCCACTACCGGCTTCTGTTAGACCTAGATGCAAGATATATGGATGTTCTCTCATTCTTTGGTGAAGCAACTCATAGGCCGCAATAACGTCAGGCACGACTGACATTTTAACACTTAGTACAATTTTATTGTTCTTGAGGCCGAGTTTTTCCCCATTTTCTGCAGATCTCAAGGCACTTTCGACTAAAGTATCTATGATTACTTCTTTGTCAGATTTTGGCTTAATCATCTTAGCGTTTTTATTCATCATCTCAGTAAGAAACCTTTGGTCGATTGACCCCCAGTTTGCCCCTATTCTTACCGGCTTGTCATTTTCCATTGCTATTGCGATGATTTCTTCGAAATTTTTGTTTTCTGTGGATCCATAATCACTATTACCCGGATTTATGCGGTATTTGTCCAAAGTCTCAGCGCATTTTGGGTATTCTCTCAAAAGCTTATGTCCGTTGAAGTGAAAATCTCCTACCAATGGGAGTGATGCATATCCACTATCATCGAGTAGTTGACGAATTTTGGGAACAGCCTTTGCGGCCTGCTCATTATTCACTGTAATTCTTACAATTTCAGATCCTTTGTCTGAAAGCTCCATACACTGAGTGGCAGTGGCTTTTGCGTCAGCAGTATCAGTGTTTGTCATAGACTGTATTACAATCGGACTTGTTCCCCCCATTTCAATCCCTCGAATTGTTACCTTTGGTGTTTTAAGTCGCATAGTAATGGGATTATGGTCATTAAAGCATATGTGGTCAAGCTTCAGGCAAAAATGTGTGAAACTACTTCACCTTGTGCAATTTGACATAAATGTTTAACATAGTTTCTCCTAGCAAAGAGTTATGGATCAAGGTCTTAGACAACTTAGAGAACAGTATGCTGGCATAAAGAAAAGAAGAGGAGAGGAATTTGTCAGCTACAATCCTGCTAGAGCTGCAAATTCTTTTCAGTATCCAGTGGATGTGGATGAAGATGTGGATCAAGAGGGGGACGGCATGGCGGAGACACAGGTGATAGATGTGAGAGAACATAGTCTAAGGCTAATTCATCGTTTGCTAGATCCAGAGGATGAGCTCAACGATGCGATTTTGCCAGTTCAATTACTCCAGCTCTTCACTCGGGAAGAAATAACCGCGCTTGAGGCAGAAGGGTTAATATTAAGTGGTGTAAGCCAAGAACAACCGGAAGGAGGGATTTTTATAAAGCACCTACTTTCAAGTAGTCTTGGTCTTGAAGCTTTGGATGTTCGTGATCGTACAATTGAGAGAATCTACGCAACAGGTGTTTTCAAAGGAGTTACGGAGCCTATAAGTCGTGCTCCAAGGAAAGATGCTCCACAGGATCCAAAAGGGCTTTCTCGCATACCGGTTGATAGCATGTGTGGCGCAGTTTACCTTGATGGGAAATGGACCAAAACATATGCAATCCCTGATGGAAAGTGGTCACTTGAAGGTTTTGACACTGCAGCACTGCAATATGCACAGTCCTGTTTCGAAGGAATGGTTGCCAGTAGCGATGAAGAAGGCAACATCACTCTTTTTAGACCGGTTGAGAATGCCAGAAGATTTATAAAATCAGCCGAAAGAGCAGGAATGCCACCCATTTCAGTTGATCAATTCATGGAAGCAGTCAAAAAAGCCATCCAACTCAATAAGAGATTTGTTCCAAATGGAGGCAAATTATATATTCGACCATTTATGATCGGGTTACAAGGAGGCACCGGAGTAAAACCGGCCACTCAATACCTCTTTGCAGTAGAAGTATCCCCTTATGGAGAATACATGACTCCGGGTGGTGGATTAGACGAGGATAGTCCGAGTGGTGTAGAAATAAAGTCAGTTATTCATACAAGGCACAGTTCCGGCAAAGACAAAGTTGGAGGCAATTATGCTGATGTATTCACTATAAAAAAAGCCGCAAAAGCTGATGGATTCAAAGACATATTACTTATTGATGATAACGGATGCATTCAGGAATGTAGTTCATGCAATTTTTTCTTGGTTGAACAGTTGGCTGACGGTGATACACTATATTTCAACCTAATAACCCCATCTTTAGGAGCAAATGTTCTACCAGGAATTACTAGACAGACATTAATTGAAATCCTAGGAGATCAGCGCATAAAAGACAGACTAGGATGTCGAGTCAACGTAACAGACTCCAGACTGGTCGCAGAAGGGAAAATAGAAAATGTTCAAGGAGCATTTGGTACTGGCACTGCAGCGGGAATAACAAGCTTCAGTAGGATAAAAACCACGAATGGGGAGGTGCATTTCAACCACGCTCGGACTCAGCAATTTATCACCGACCTAAAGAAAATCCTTAATGATTTAAGACGCGGCAAAATTCCAGGTTACGAAAAATGGGCTATGCAAATTGACTGAACACCGAGCTGATTGGCATGTACCGGAGAGCGTAAATCTGGTATAATTCCTAGATGACTAACCGCAAATTCACTGTCATTCTAGGCATTTTTTCTTTTGGATTAATAATCGCATCTTTCGTTGCAGGGAAATCAATAGGCGGTGATTTAGGCACTACAATATTCAAGGAAAAATATTCCTTCCAAAAATTTGAGGATGTTGAAAATGGGCAATGGTATTCTTCTGCAATAGCTAATTTGTCCATGAGAGGAATCCTCAATACTACTGCAAAAAAATTCTACCCTAACAATTTTATGAGGAGGGGCGAGGCAGCGGTACTCATGAACAACATGCTCAACTACATGGAAGAAGAACTCGAAGGATCAAAAAGAAAAGCACCAAAAAATGAGAAAGAAAGCGATGAAATATTTGATCCACTAAGTGATTTGAAGAATTCGCAATTCCCGGATGCTCACAGCTTGAGCGTGCCATTCTCATCACAAGCACCTTTCGGAAATTGGAATATGCCATACCAGGAAGCTTGTGAAGAAGCAGCAATGATAATGGTTGAGTATTTCCTCGGAGAATTGGAACTGAACAAGGTAACCGCCGATGTTGAAATTTTAGATATAGTTGATTGGGAAAATGAAAATGGGTATGCAGTTGATGTCTCTGCGCAGCAAGTAGTCGATATAATGAACAGCTACTTTTCGAGAAAATCTCGCCTCTACGTTGGAAAAGATGTAACAGTGGACAATATAAAGAAATTAATTGCAGCAGGATATCCGGTGATACTGCCAACTGCCGGTCAGTCTCTTGGGAATACAAACTTTACTGGAAATGGACCTCTCTATCACATGGTGGTAGTTGTGGGATATCAAAAAGGCAAATTCGTTACCCACGACCCAGGAACTTCAAGAGGAAGAGAATACCTCTACAGCGAAAAAGTCTTACTTGATGCGATTCACGATTGGTCAGGTGTCAAAGGCGATGTATACAACGGTCAAAAAGCGATGGTGATTGTGTCACCATAACTACATTCCTTTAATTGAGACATCTCCTTTAACCTTACATTGGCAGCAAAGGCGGTGGTTGCCATCCTTCATACCCATCATATCCAAAGTCTGATCCTCCACTTCTTCCATTTCATTTAAGTTTTCCTTTCCTTCTTTGACTTCGACGATGCAAGTTCCACAAACTCCATCCTCGCAGCCGTAAGCGATAGGCCATCCCTGATTTTTTGTTAGATCCTTCAGAGAACCACCTTCTTCAGCATCAGCTTGGTCCCCGGTATCTGTAAAAGTTACTTTTGGCATGAGCGGATTATATCATAGTTGTGACAAAAAGCACTTAAAAGAAATGCGAACATAAGTTATACTAAAATCATGGTAGATATATATACAAAAAATTATTGTCCATATTGCATGAAGGCAAAGGCACTACTGAAATCTTTGAATGTGGAGTTCAAGGAACATGACATTACCGATACACCGGAAAAAATGATGGAATTATCGGAAAAATCCGGTTTTACAACAGTACCCCAGATTTTTGTCGGTGAAAAATGCCTTGGCGGTTACTCGGATATTGCCAAGCTTCACGAAGAAGGAAAATTAATGGATCTTCTTAAAGCATAAATGTCCTGGAAATTCAAACAAATCCTGGAAACTTTTAATAGGAGTAGCAACTTTAAGCTACTTAAAGATTCCGAACATGGAATTGAGAGAGAATGTCTTCGTATAGACAAAAACTCCGAACTCTCACAAAAACTTCATCCGAAAGAATTGGGCTCAGCATTAAAGCACCCATACATAACTACGGATTTCGCAGAGTCTCAGCTGGAGCTCGTAACTCCGGTATTTAAAAAAGAGGAAGACACTTTGTCATTCTTGAAAGATGTTCACCTATATATTTATAAGAACCTTAAGGATGAATATATTTGGCCAATGAGTATGCCGTGCATACTTCCAAAAGAGAAAGACATACCGCTTGCACAATTTGGGAAATCAAGAGAAGGCCTAAAAAGAACCAAATACCGACTTGGATTGGGTTATCGCTATGGCAGAAAAATGCAGACTGTTTCAGGTACTCATTACAACTTTTCTTTTTCACAAAAATTTTGGGATAAAATCCATAAAATGTATGGAGGAAAAGCGGATAGACAGAAATTCATCTCGGAATCCTACTTGAAGCTGGCTCGCAACTTTCTGAGATATAGCTGGGTAAATACTTATTTGTTCGGCGCTACTCCTGCAGTAGATAAAAGCTACATTGACAGGAAAAACAAGGCTCTTAAAAAACTCGACAGAAGAACATTATACGGAGAAAATGCCACATCATTACGGCTTAGCGATGTTGGTTACTATAGTGTTGTGCAAAATCAGTTGGCCATTTCTTTCAACAACCTGGATGAATACATATACGACCTAAAATGTGCGATATCAATGCCAAGTCCGAGGTACAAGGGATTTGAGGGCTTAAATGAAAATATTCTTCAGATAGAAAATGAGCATTATTCTCGCATTAGACCAAAACCCGGATTGCAAGAGAGTGAAACTCCATTAATGGCCTTAGAAAGAGGAGGAATAAAATATGTTGAGGTAAGAGCTGTAGACATCAATCCCTACGAAGCCATTGGATTGCGTAAGGATCAGATGTGTTTTCTTTATACTTTCCTGGTTTATTGCCTATTTAAGGAAAGCCCGGGAATAAGCAGGAAAGAAGAAAAAATAATAACTGATAATCAAAATAAAGTTGCTCTTTATGGGCGAAAGGCAGGGCTAAAACTTAATAACAGAGGGAAATCGGTTGATCTAAAACAATGGGCTGGAAAAATTCTTGATGACATGAAAATTGTTGCGGAATTAATGGATAGAAATTTTAAGAAGAATAGATATGGAATGTGCCTGGACAGTGAAATAAGAAAGCTTGAAGATCCATCTCTAACCCCTTCAGCCAAGATCCTTGCGGAAATGAGTGCGAAAAAGGAAGGGCATACGATGTTCGGAACCAGACTGGCCAAAATGCACAAGAAAACTTTTAATAATGAAACTTTAAAGCAAGATATTGAAGAAAAGTTTCAGAAGATTTCAGCAAAATCCTTAAAAGATCAGGAAAATGTAGAAATAATTGAGGAAACTTTGCTTGATGGGCATGAGGACATGGAAGCATCAACACAAATCCTTATTAAAGAAGCGCTGAAAAAAGGCATAAGGGTTGAAATTCTTGATCGTAAAGAAAACTTTATTCTTTTGTCAAAAGGAAGAAAGCATCATTACGTAAAACAAGCATCTAAAACGGAAAAAGACAGTTTTATGTCCTATTTGATAATGGATAACAAGGTCATAACTAAACAAATCCTTGGAGAAAACGGCATCAAAGTACCTTTTGGAGAAATGTATGAAGATGTGAAGAGCGCTATAGCCGATTACGCCAGATTTTCCAAGATTAAGTGTGTAGTTAAACCTGTGTCTACAAATTATGGAATTGGGATCTCTTTTGTAGAGCCGTGTAATAAGGATCAATATGTCAAAGCAGTAAAAGAAGCATTTGTATATGACAATTCCGTTATGGTGGAAGAATATGTAAAAGGCGAAGAGTATCGCTTTTTGTTGGTTGATTATAAGACGATTTCGGTCTTAAATCGTATACCATCAAATGTCACAGGAGACGGAATACATAATATTTCACAGCTGATTGATATAAAAAATGATGATGCAAAAAATTATAAGTTTTTCAATCACTATTCTATCAAAAAAGGAAATGTAGAAATGGATCATTTAAAATCGCTGGGACTGAACTTTAAAAGTATTCCAAAAGATGGGAAACAAATCTTCCTGAGAACAAATTCAAATGTAGCCACCGGTGGAGATCCGATAGATTGCACAGACACGACTCCGGATTATCTCAAGAGGATCGCAGAAAAAGCTGCCCGACTAGTCAAGGCCAGGATTTGCGGAGCCGATATCATAATTTCTAATGGAAAATACTCAGTGATAGAATTAAATTACAATCCTGCACTTCAAATGCATGAATATCCGGTAAAGGGAAGGAAATGCGCAGCAGCAAAGGCAATTCTCAAGCTTCTTGGATTTTGAGCATTTTTTAGACTGGATTTTTTAAAAAAACTTCTTTAGTCTATTTTAAATTACAATAGGCAACTTCAAGTGCACGGTGAACTCTAGTTTGTCCGGTAGCACACATATAATAAAACAATTAAATTAATTCATTATATAATGATTAGAAAAAATGAGACGTTCCTAATGCGTGAAGGCAAATTCCTTCTGCTAATGGGGCTGTTTGTCGTAGCTTGTGCAATTTTCTACAATCAAGCTGTAATCGCAATGTGGATAGGCTTTGCATTGGCAGGTTATAGCGCTATCTCAAATGACAGCATCCAAACACTCGGTACTTTTATATCCTCAAATAAAAAAACAAAATGGTGGATATTGTGGCTGTTTATAGGGGGTATATTATCTGCAGTAATGCTTTATGGCTGGTACAGTAACTCTGGGGACGTAGCTTTTGGACGACTTGAGCGCATTCCGGAACCAAATGAATTTCACTTGTTACAACTTCTTGCACCGGTTGTACTTTTGATTCTTACACGTTTCAAAATGCCTGTTAGTACAACATTCTTGTTACTGGCTGTCTTTAGTAACTCAAAGACAATTGGAGCAATGCTTGAAAAGACATTTATAGGTTATTTTGTGGCATTTGTGTCGGCGTTATTAATCTGGGCAGTCGTAGGAGAACTAATGAATAAGAAAATATTCTTTAAGGAGAAGTATAATGAAAGTGGATGGAGAGTATTTCAATGGATTGCTACTTCATATTTATGGATTACATGGTTGATGCAGGATTTGGCTAACGTTGCGGTTTTCCTTCCACGAGCACTTTCTCTTAACCAAGTATTGGTAATGGTAGTCTTCCTATTTTTTGGGATGGGGCTTTTACTATTTCTCCGAGGTGGGCGAATTCAAGAAATAATTACAGAAAAAACCGATGTAGTAGATGTCAGAGCAGCAACAATAATAGATCTGGTTTTTGGAACAATTCTGCTTGTTTTCAAAACCTGGAATAATCTTCCTATGAGTACTACTTGGGTATTTTTGGGATTATTAGCCGGTAGAGAGGTTTCCCTTGCCAGATTCACAGGTCACGACAAACCATATACAAGGACATTGGGATTAGTTATGAAGGACTTGGCATTTGCAAGTATAGGCCTCTTGGTCTCACTACTAATGGCTTGGCTTACAAGAGGAGACTTTGATTTTTCATTATTAATGGAAATTGATATGTTCAACTGATAGAGTGCTTATGTTTTAAAAATATTCATGAAACTTCGTGATAACAAATGGGGCTTTGATCTGGAACTGGACAATCCTTTTAGGATTTTCCGTGTTCTCCGCGATATTGCCGATGAAAGTGTTGGAACTGAAAATGTTGTAGATCTCTCACGTGGTGATCCCGGATATGGTTTTTCTCCTTCCGTTAAGGGTAGAGAGTTTTATTCATTCCTCCTTGAAATAGATATGATGTTCAACAATCCAAGCCATCATTTTGCTTCTGATAATAGGGACGATTATGACGTTTTATGGAAAAAGATCCAGGATATGGCTCAGGAAACTTATTCCCCAAGCAAAGCTGAGAGACTACTTAAAAACTTCTATTTTTTTCTTACAAGAATTGGCAAGTACGCAAGTGAGCAGGGCCTGGGCTGGGATAAAAGGGAAATTATTTTTGAGATGTTTAAGTATTCCACGGTTTCCGGTGGATCATATCACATTCCCAATGGAGAGCCTCTGGTGAGGACCGTTATTGCCCACCATTATAACAAGTTACTTGGCTTGGAAATCGATTACAGGGATTTGATTTTGATGCAGGGTGTTTCTCATGGCATTGGGACTATTTTTAAGGTTCTATGTGACGAGAAAGTTGGGTTCTTGAAGAAAGGCGATACTGTTCTGCTCAATTCACCAGTATATGCTCCTTACAATACAATTATTGAAAACCGCGGTTTAAATACTTTCTCTATTCCCATTGATCCGGCTACAGGGAAAGTTGTTGGTGATTTGGATGAAATCCTTGCTGAAGCTCCAGATAATCTCAAATTAATCTGTCTAATCGATCCTAATAATCCTACAGGATTTATGAATGATGAGGAATTTATGCGACGTATTGGTGAGTTCGCCGAAGAAAGGGATATTCTTATAGTTTCGGATGAAGTTTATAGCGATTTTTTCTTTGAGAGGACTAAAAATATTATGCATTTTGCGAGGAAAAGGACAATTATGATAGGAGGTCGCAGTAAAATTGAGAGGTCAACAGGACTTAGATTTGGTGAGTACATTATTGCAAAAGAGGCTCAGGAATATATATGGAGGATGCTTGGGAAACCTGAAAAAATTGCTCCCGACCTCATGTCCTTACTCGTTTTTGCTAAGGCTCCCGGTGGGATTCAGGGTGAATTCCAGCATGTGACTTTTGTGCCCGGCCCATCTCAATATTTGGGAATTGCCCATATGATTTTTGGGGATGATGACAGGAATGAGTATTTGAAAAGAATTAGATCTAACATGGAGAGTTTTCATGAGATTCTTGGACTCGATTATAACAAAAATCTTTACTACACTTGTTTTGACTTACTGGAAATCCCGGGTCAAAGGAAAGAGGGTCTTTGTGGGGAAGAGCTTTTTTGCGGATTGGCCAGGCAAGGTGTTGTTCTAATACCTGCCAACATGTTTTTCTCAGAGGCTGAGCGTGAGAAGAAAGACTACAGAACTTTCGCAAGAGGTTCATTACCGAATGTAACTTTCTCAAATCTTCAAAAGGGGGCAAGACTTATCAAGGAATATATTACCGGATAATGCAAGTTGTAAGTTTTTTCAACATATCTCATGCAAATGTACGAGTTTGGTTTTTGTTCGTGTGATTTTTAATAACTGTCAGAAGTTTCGACAGTGATTGCCTGTGATTCTTTTGGGCTTGATTGAGATCTCTCAAGAATGTAATTAGGTAAATTAGATTTATTTATTAACCCCTAAATCTATGGAAGCAATCTCAGGTCTTGATACAGCTTGGGTACTGATCGCCGCGTTTTTGGTATTTTTCATGCAGGCAGGTTTTGCATTGCTTGAAGCCGGCTTCACTAAAGCAAAAAATGCTGTGAATATAATCATGAAAAATCTTCTTGATGTGTCATTCGGTACTTTGGCTTTTTTTATTTTTGGCTTCGGTATAATGTTTGGAGCCGGCAATGGGCTCTTTGGGTCTGAATTTATTGGAATGAGTGGCATTCCTGAAGTTTGGGGGAGTGTACCGACTCTGGCATTCTTTTTGTTTCAGGCTGTTTTTGCCGCTACTGCGGCAACTATTGTTTCCGGCGCAGTTGCGGAAAGAACAAAATTTGGAGCTTACGTTGTGTTTAGCATTGTTTTAACAGCACTCTTGTATCCAGTGGTTGGACATTGGATTTGGGGTGGTGGTTGGCTAAGTGAGATGGGCTTCATGGATTTTGCGGGAAGTACTGTCGTTCATTCCGTTGGCGGATGGGCAGCTTTGGCCGGAGTTATCATTATTGGTGCCCGTAAAGGTCGCTTCAAGAAAAATTATGACCAAAAGAGGTTTGATGGACACTCTATCCCCCTTGCTGCTTTGGGCGTATTCATACTTTGGTTTGGTTGGTTTGGATTTAATCCGGGATCACAACTTGCTGCAGAAGGTTTTGAAAATGCCAGTGCCATCTCGCTCGTAGCTATAAATACTCAACTTGCTGCCGCAGCCGGTGTTGTAGGGGCTCTTCTCCTTGGATGGATAAGAACAAAAATTGCCAATGCCGGATTTGCGCTAAATGGTGCGCTTGGCGGACTTGTTGCTATTACCGCACCCTGTGCATTTGTTAGTCCCATGGCTGCAATTCTCATTGGATTTGGTGGTGGAGTGGCAGTAATTATTGGTATGGAGCTGTTGGAAAAAATGCGATTGGACGATGCTGTCGGTGCGATACCTGTGCATTTGGTAGCCGGGGTGTGGGGCACAATGTCGGTTGGGCTTTTCGCCTTAGATGGTGGATTATTTTATGGTGGTGGTGGCTCATTGCTCTTAACTCAATTCATTGGAGTTCTTGCTGTAGGGGCATTCACTTTTACCGGTTCTTTGATTGTCTTTAAATTACTTGAGGTAACTGTTGGTGTGAGGGCGAGCGAAAAGGAAGAAGATGAAGGCTTGGATTTGAAACATGGACAAGCTGCATATCCCGATTTCAGTGCATATATGGCCCCAGTTATGTCTGAAGATAGGTCAGCAAGAATGGTTGAAAAACACGAAAGACCAATGGGAGAGAGAGTTGCGAACAAATAATCTTCAATTTCTAATGTCTTTTGCAGGCTCTCCCCGATGTTATCGGGGAGGGGTACTGATTTGGCAGGTATACTATGCAATATTCTTTGTGTTCCCGCAAGCCCTTGATTATTTTAGTGTTGATTTGAGTGTTTCTATCTAGTAGGGTCCTTTTAATTGTGTTGGATTTAGCTTAACAGATTTGTTCAGCACACGTTCCTTGGGAATCAGGCAATATAACTACCATTATTCACATATCCGTGATCCAAACTTTAGATGTGGCCGTTTGTATACAATTAGCTTGTATTCAAACTGCCACATCTAAAAGCACTGATCATGGAAAGGGAATTACCCCATCTAAAGGAGCTTAAAAAACTCCATGAACAGATGACTTGAGGTTAAAAAAAACCCGCGGGGGTGGCAACCGCATACACTGAATGGGACGCACAACAGCGTACCCGGGAGACTCTTACCGATATGAACACCAAGATCTACAACCCCACGGCCCTCATGGCGGCGCTCGTCGCCCTGCTGGCCACCGCCTTCACCTACGCGATCACCGCGCTGACCACCAACGGCAGCTCCGAGAGCGTCTTCCTGCAGACCCTGCGCTGGGCCGGCTGGAAGGCCTCGAACGACGCCATCGACGAGGACGGCAACCAGAAGCCCAACGCCGCCTTCCTCGACACGGTCCCGGAGAGCGTCCGCGGCCAGGTCATGCAGGCGATCACCAAGATCGAGGCCTACTTCAACCACCCCAAGTACAACCACGTCGCCCTCGCCACGCTGCAGCGCAACATCCTCGGCAACGCCATCCGCGTCTTCGCGGGCCACGGCAACGCCGACCAGATCGCCGCGTTCAGCTTCAACAAGAAGGACGTCGGTCCCGCCCTGCTCGACATCCGGAGCCAGCTCGCCAAGGCCAACGACAAGGCCCAGGGCTTCACGCTGGCGTCGCTCGCCGACATCTTCCGCGTCATGGGCGGCAGCGAGCCCCACACGATGTACCACTACCTGACCTCGACCGCCGACACCGTCGACGGCCTGACCACGGTGGTGGGCTACTACATCGGTGAGGGGCCCGCGGCCACCACGCCGGAGGCCATCAGCGAGCGCGACAAGCAGACCGTCGCTCCCATGCTCCAGCTCGAGATCCCCTCCGCCGCGCAGTCGGTGGTCCCGGGGATGCAGCAGCGTCAGCAGGCGATCGCGGCCTAGCTCGCCCTTCGAGCAGCCGCAACCGAAGAGGCGGCGTCTCGGGGATCTGATCCCCGGGGCGCCGCCTCTATCTGAGATGACGATCCAACGTGACAATGGTAGGGATATAGCCTTCGGTCGTAACGTCCACGACGCTTCAAGCGTCCGTGGGCTGTTCCCTCCCATGGGACGAGGTCGGGTAAGCGATTGATGTACCATACATCATCGCCCCCGGCCTTTTCCTGATATAAGTTTAAGTCCAGGAAAGAAGTACTTTACTTCTACCATAAAGTTTTGCACTGA
>JAQBYK010000117.1 GCA_027622635.1 bacterium | reverse complement strand
CAGCCACACCAGCCGCAACACCCGCAGAACCGGCAAAATCTAACGAACCACCGCCACCGGCACTTTAACCAAGGTCGGCTGAGGGACAAATCTTATTCAAACTGCATTCTTTACATTTTGGCTTCCTTGCAATACAAATATTCCTTCCATGTAGGATAAGTAAATGAGGAAAAGCAGACCAATCCTTTTTGGGAACCATTTTCATTAATGCATTCTCAATTCCCACCGCATTTTTAGCCTTACTCATTTTCATAGGAACAAGGCCCAGACGCCCAGCCAATCTACAGACATGAGTATCTACAGTTATCCCTTCTGTCCTGCCAAAACCGGCACTCATGATAACATTGGCAGTTTTTCTGGCTACTCCGGGCAATTTCAGTAAGTCATCCATATTATCCGGAACATTACCCCCAAATTCCCTAACAATCATTTCGGCAGCGCCTTTTATATTCTTTGCCTTTGCCCTATAAAAACCGGTTGAAAAAATCATCTTCTCAAGATCCTCAATTTTGACCCTGGAAAACTCTAAAGCTCCGGGGAGCTTCTTAAAAAGCGCAGGAGTTACTTTGTTGACTCGGACATCTGTACATTGTGCTGACAAAATAACCGCAACCAAAAGCTGAAAAGTGCTTGAAAAAGTTAGAGCTATCTTGGGATCCGGATAATCATCTCTGAGTAATTTTATAATCCTCCTCAAATCAGTCATGTTAAGATTTTAGCATCTCAAATGGCCAAGAGTCGAGATCACAATCTAAAACCTTAAAAGAGGTTCCTTTACATTATCAAGAATGGAACTTTCCCAATCATCATAATACTTTTCAGGAAGTCCATCGATTTGCTCTACGGTCAAAACATTCAATGGTAAATACTCCAATGGATCGGTGTAAAGACCATTTAGGTGGACTTCAAAGTGAAGATGCGGACCGGTGGTCATATAACCGGCACCAAGTGTTCCGGGCATACCTCCGCTAAGACCAATGATAGAGCCCTTAGCGAGTGTTTGAGCCTCTTCAACAAGAATATTACTCAGATGTCCGTAAACCGTCAGAACACCACCAGCATGAGCGATAATGATGTAGCTGTAACCATAGCCATTATCCCTTGCCGTATAAACCACACCATCTGCGGCAGCCCTGACAGGTGTGCCCTGATAAGCCGGTATATCCACAGCATTATGCTGAACACCAAACACTCCAACATATCTTGGATCTCTAAAGTAAGCACTGATTCCACGATTCGGGTCAACAGGCCACACAAAGTCATCATTTTCAAGTCCCAAAGTCCTCAAGTGGAAGTCATATAGAACCTGAGTTTTGTAATCCAAAATCATCTTGTAATCATTCGGATCAAAATCTGCTCCATTTTTAATCTTACTATCTATGAAATTAACGGCATTACTTAGATTTTTGATATCTCCAATCAATTGCTCCTGTTCCTTTAATGTTTGCGCAAGGAGCTGTGTGTATATTTCCTCACGACCAAGAGTAATCTGAAGAAGTTTTTCCTTAGACTCTTTTTGTAATTCCAACTGGTCTTTTTCATTGGCAAGTTCTGCTTGCAACAAAGCCAAACTATCCTTGCTCTCGGCTAAATCACCCTGTTCCGCCTCTAATTCCTTGAATAATCGATTAAGTTTGTCAATTATCTGCTGGCCCGCCTCATTCAAAAGCTCAAAGTATTCCAATTTCTGCAAATTTTCACCCACAGTCCCATCTGAAAGAAGTAATTTAAAAGCATCAACTTCTCCATCCTCATCTATGCTGAAAAATTTATTTTCCTCTTCGTAAATTGTCCTAATATAATCTTTTAGAAGAATCTTCTGATAATTCAAAGCTACTTCCTTCACTTCGATTTCTTCCTGAATGAGAATAATTTGATTCTCCTTTTCAACCAACTGACCAATCACACTCACAAGTTTCCCATTGCTAAAAGCGATTTGCTCATCCAAATTTTTCAATTGCTCCTTTAAGGTGACCTGCTCTTCACCTACTAATTCCAACCTGGTCTTCGTGTCAGAAATGCTATTTAGAAGCTGTTTATAGTCGGTTTTGCTTAAATTAAGTTCTTGTTTAACCCTTTCAAGGAAAACTTCTTTATCGACTTCAGCTTCTTCTTTCTCGGTACTGGTTTCAGAAACTTCAGGTATTTCCGCGGTTTCCTGTGCGACTTCCTCAAAACCACTCGAGAAATTTTCGGGATCATACCTTAGAGAAAAAGCCTCCATACCAGCCCCGCTTTCAGCAAAACTAAGAGCGGTATTTGCCAAAATCAGGCTTGAAACAGTTAAGATTGCAAAATATTTGTTTGTTCCAGGTTTCATATTTGTTTTAATATCTGATAATTTTACCATAAATAAGCCAAAATCTCAATCCTCTATATGAAAAAGCCTTGCAAATAACTAAAGTTTTTCCTACAATCTTACGGCATTAACAGCACAAATATGTCACATAAGAAAGCGGGTGGATCAACTAGTAACGGACGCGACTCAAAGGCAAAACGCCTTGGAGTAAAGGTTTTTGGCGGACAAGCAGTCAAAGCTGGAGCAATCATCATTCGTCAGAGAGGAACTAAATTCTTCCCGGGGGAAAACACCGGAATTGGCAACGATCACACAATATATGCTCTAAAAACCGGAAAAGTTCATTTTACTGAAAAAACTCTTAAAAAGTTTGACGGGCGTAAATTCAAGGATAAAATCGTGAATGTACAGACTGTCTAACTAATTAAATGTCCTTAGAGTCTTTTATAGGTTCGGAAGCTGATGAAGGAATGTCTTCTGCGGCCCTTGAGAAACTCAGGGAAAAGATGAAGGCTGCTGCAGCGCAGATAGCCCAAATAAAGAAAGAGGAAAAAAAGCAAAAAAAGAAGGAGGATGAGCTCTTAAAGATTCTTCTCAAATTTGTAAAAACAAGTCACAAAAAAGACCTGGTACTACTGATTAGCAGGGTTCTTGAACAAAACATTCCGGCAAATTTCATTCTTTCAATAATCCTCCTGGGAAATCCGGAAATACAGCAGCAAGTAGGGGAAACTCTTATGCTGAAAGCCGGAGAACATGAGGACAGCGAAAAAGCACTCATATTCTTCGGCCGGAAAGACGAAACCTTGCCACTGAAACTTCGGATAGAAATGGATAATTGGATAAAAAATATGCTATCTCAGGCTGAGGAAAGTCCACAAAAACTTCTCAAAACAGCATACAAAACGGAAATGGTTGAAATCGAAACAGAATCGGAATTCGATGACAAAAAATATGAGACTAAAAAGTCCATTAAAAGAGAAACAATACAACTCATGACATATGTAATGAGAGATTTTCTTGAACAAAACAAAACCGACGAACCATTTGATAAACTCCACGAGTTCGCAAAATTCATACTCACAGGCATCCTAAATAAGACAGAGGAAAGTCTCAACAATCGTAAACTGTTGGAGGAATAATCTACTCCTGGATCAATTTCTTTCTCTTCAATTCTTCGATTATCTCGTCTGTAGTCATTTCATTAAGCAGCTCCATATCACAAACGTATTCAGCAACTCTGTGGAAGCCACGATCGCTCGTATTTTGATATCCCGCCTGATAACCAATATCAACCAATTTAGAGAGTTCTTCACTGTTAAGCCCGTACTTGACGCTTAGGTCTATTAGGTATTTATCTTCCATGACTTGATTCTACAATTTGCAAACTGTAAACTCAACAACAATTATG
>JAQBYK010000116.1 GCA_027622635.1 bacterium | reverse complement strand
AGGTTGGAGTTTATTTTGCGAGTTCAAGAAAGGGCGGGCACTCAATCCTCTACGGCTCACTTACAATCTTAATGATTGCCGGGCTCTTGGTGACGCAAAACAGGGCTTCAATATTAGGACTAATTATAGGAATGATTTGCTTGATACTGTTTAGTTTGAAAACAAAAGCAGTCTACAAAATAGCCATCTCCATGGTAGCTATAGCAGGTTTTGCCGGATTCGTTATGGTGATTGCCCCAAGCCTTCGCTCTCTCACTACAAGACTGCATCTATGGAATGATGCCATGCAATTAGTAAATGAAAACCCGGTTTTTGGTTCTGGACTGGAAACCTTCAGATTGGTTTTTCAAAAAGTCACCTCGGCAGAATTTTTTGAGCTCGAAAAAATATATAGCATTGCAGATAGAGCACACAATGAATTTCTGGATATAGTCATCATGCAGGGGAGTGTAGGACTAATCATTTTTCTATCAATCATATTAGGAATATTCTCTTTGGTACTCAAACATAAAAACAAGCTGACATTAACCCTTTGTGCTGCCTTGATTTCAATACTAGTCTCAAACTTCTTTAGTTTTTCTTTGGTTGTTCATTATCTACTGTTTATGGCATTACTCGCGATTTTGCTCAACCAATTATTGAAATTTAAGAATATCAAAATCAGACAATCTTTTTTGACAGTTTTAACTTCGGGCGGCCTCTTTGCGCTATCGATTGTTATAATATTTAACTCGATCAGCACTATCCATGCAGACAATCAATTTAAGTCGGGAATGGACCGGATTTACGCCGGAGAAGTTGATCAGGGTTTGAGCAGGATAATTGGTGCTGCAAATCTAAATGTTCACCAGGGTGACATATTCTTTCATTTGTCAGACATTCTATTCTTGATGGGAAGACAACTTGAAGACGAAAGTATATTACAAAAAGCATCCGACATTGTCGATTACGCAGGAGATTTTACCAACAATGATTTCAGATACTATTTTGCAAAGGCAAGAATATTCACTTATTTGGGTAACTACGAGGAGGCTCAGGAATACTATTTGCATTCAAGTGATCTAGCACCTATTAATCCGATAGTAATGAAGGAATGGGGGGTAATGTACTACGAAAAGGGTGATTATGAGGCAGCAATTGGAAAGCTGGAATTATTTCTAGGCCTAATTCCAGATCACTGGAAGAACAAAATTAAACTTAAAGAACTCGATCCTGAAATTCAGGAGGAATACCGCCTATTTATGAAACACATACCAGACCTATGGGATGTTTTTGCTTATCTTGCAAGGAGTCATGCAGAACTTGGAAATATCGATAAAGCAAATTATTATCTTGAGTTCGTTGAAGATATCGACGCGAGAACTACTGTTGGCGAGATTTTAACTAGAAACTAAATTTATAAGGGGTTGGAGAGGGAAGTGGTGTCCCTCGTGGTACTTTATTGAAATCAGAGCCATCGTCACCCTCTTCTTCCGCACTTTCTTCTTCTGACTCTTCCTCATATTCGTCATACCCCAAAAACTCTCCTGCCATTTCATCTCCACTAAAGTTAGACCAATCACCAGTGAAGTTAGACCAATCACCTGTAAATTGACCGGTAAATTCTGACCATGAACCAGTAAATGTTGACCAATATCCTGTGAATGGAGTCCACTGACCAGTAAATGATGTGAATGCTCCATATGCATTTGAATATAGACCAAAATGCTTAAGTAAGGCATCTAGTTTAGCATTGATTATACACATATCATCATTGCCGCATTCTACGATGTCCTCACTCAAAAAACCTTTTCTACCAAATGTCGGTGCGAAAAAGGCTGCCGACACAACCGCTGCTCCGGCAATAAAAGCTACAATTAGTTGCCACATTTTGAATCCTTTTGGTGCGGCATGGTGTGTGAAATGATGCATGTTTATTTTTTTAAATTTTTAACAAAGTTTTATTTCTGTACAACGACTCTTGTTCCTATTTCGGCAAAGTCAAACAAGAAATCAGAGTCTTCAGGTAAAAGCCTGACACAACCGTGACTTGCCGGTCTTCCAATATGGTCTTTTGCTTCGGTCCAGAATGAATCGTCTTCATAAAGTGAGGTGGGAACTTCCTCTCCACGAGCCTGTAGACCTTTTATTTTAGACCTCAAGCTGGAACTGCCCAGACTTGGAAGAGCATGAAAGCCATAGCCACCAGCCCTAAACCACATGAAATTTGGCATTATATAATATGGTGACTTACTAGCTATTCTGACTTCTTGTTTGAGGGTAATAGTGGTTTCCCCAACAGGAGTGGGGGTAGATGCCTTACCGGCACTAATAGGAAACTCACGGATAGTATAGTCACCTATTTTAACATATGCCTTGCTATCACTCAGATCTACGACTACTGATTTTTCTCCACTAAGATCAATTTTCGAAAGGGCACCACTTGTAGGGATGTATGACATCTTTCTCCTTAATTCAACAGCACTTTCACCCGTATCCCCGACCATAACTTCAAATGAAAAGGCTCCATCATCAATCCATTGAAGATCCTTTGCAACAGGTGTCCAATACTCTTTATATACATCGACATCTTCTCCGGCATTTCCCCAGAAGGTAAATGAGGCTATTTCACCCGGATCAGTTCTATATTGATCCATTCCAACTCTATTGGAACCTTCCCATCCTTGAAGGCCTTCCTGATAGAAAACACTAGCCCTATCTCTTACATTATCAGCGCCAAGGGACACTTTTGGACCCAAACAGCTGCTTTTATTGGAGAACCAAGGCATTGTTCCGGTATTTTTGAAGAATACTTTAATCCTAAATACCTCTCCGGGATCGACCCTAAGTTTTCTTCTTATTGAGATCAATTGAGAGCCATAGCTTTTCTCTTCAGGAATGTTAAATCCACAAACATCCTCTCCGGGATCTATTGTTTCTTCTTCAACATAGGCAACTCTTTCCACCTTAGCGGTAGGCTCATCCGCAAAAGCGGTTAAAGACGTGCTCATAATGAGCCCAAGGAATATCAGTCCGATACTAAATTTATTTTTCATGTTTATATTTGTTTATTGCTATTATTATACAATAAAAAAGCATAGAAAGCAAGCACTTGACAGGTTTAAAAAGCCTAAACCTTCGTACTATCTACGCTAAGCTTCGCAAGTTCCTTTTTGAAACTATTAATATCCTTAAATTGTCTATATACAGAGGCAAACCTGATATAAGCAACGTCATCCAGATGCATCAAGGCCTCCATAATGCCTTCACCCACGACCTTACTTGATACTTCTTTACCAATCGCGGCCCAGTTTTCCTCAAGTTTATTGATTACGTCTTTAACCTGTTCCTGAGTCACTTTTCTCTTTTGACAAGCCTTCCAGATGCCCTTCTCTACCTTTTCTCTATCATAATGTTCCCTTGTGCCATCCTTTTTGACCACAATAAAATTGCTGGTTTCAATACGCTCAAAAGTGGTAAAACGCTGCTCGCATTTATCACACTGTCTGCGACGACGCACAGCTTTGTGGCCATAGGTTTCACGCGAATCAAGGACCCTGGTATTATCGTGTTGGCATTTTGGACAGATCATATATTTATATTATATATTATTATACTCTTTTATCAAAAAATTATCTGTCATTCCGGCTATATAGTCTTTTATGGACTCGGGTTCTTTATCTTCTCTCGGGAATTTATCAGGATTTTCATGATAAAATTGAAATAACTTCTTTATC
>JAQBYK010000115.1 GCA_027622635.1 bacterium | reverse complement strand
ATTGCGGCACAAGATACCGAAGAAAAAGAGAAATTCGTTAAGGATTATGATTATCAAAACAGAAGCGATCTATATTACGTAGAACTAAAACCAAATGAGAGTATTGATGTTACGGTAAAAATGGAGAATATCGGCAAGGTTGATTGGAATGAAGAAACTTTTATTGTAGTAGATCAAAATCCGGCATTTGATGGGGTGATTTCCTTTCCAACCAAGGTAGACGCAACACTTGCAATGATGGAGGAAAAAGAAGTTAAGCCAGGCGAAACGGCAACATTCAAATTTCAAATAAAAGCAAATGCAAAGGGTGAAACAGTTTACATGAATATTGCACCTCTGGTGAATGGAGTTAAGAAAATTAGCGATTACTTTGTTCTTCCGGTCGCAGTGCAACAACCCATATACAAATACGAATTCAAAGAGGCAAAATTCCCGAAAAATCTCATGAAATCAAACGAGGAATTTAATGCATGGGTTAAGTTGAAAAATACGGGAAATGTGATATGGGAGGATATTTCACTGGAAGGTGAAAACATTTCAGCATCTCAAAAAGAAAGCAGCACTGAGCCGGGGGGTATAGCAACCTTTGAGTTTACGTTTTCGAGTCCTGAAAAAGCGGGATACTTCAAAGAAAGTTTAAGTCCTGTAATTGAAGGTGCAAATTGGGCATCTTCAACATTGATCTCATTTGAAACCGTGGTTTATAAGAAAAGCTTTGATTCGGAAATCGTATCTAAGCCACTTGTAAACAATTGGGAACAAGGAAAAAACTATACTGTAAGTTTGAAATTCAGAAATATTGGTAGCGAGAACTGGAAAAAAGATGATTTTAGCAGCGTATTTGTGAAAGAAAGTGATTTCAAAGTTGCTGAGTTGAACTTGAGTCCATCTACCGTGGAACCCGGAGAAATAGGGACAATCACATTTACGGTAATCGTTGAAGAAGAAGCGGAAGAAAAAGAAATGTTTATGCTGGTGCGACCTAAAATCCAAAATAAGCCGATTTTTTCAAAACCGGTTTATTTGAGCTACTCAATTACAGAGAAGCAACTCCAAACCCTGGATCAAAAGGAAATAATCCGGATCAAATTAGGATTCTCCGGAAATCCCGAAATAACGGCAAACGGCTCATATGAGCTTTACGCTGGTGATACCTTCTTAAGTACACTTAGTGCCGGGCAGATAACAGAAGTGACAAAGGAAAATGGAAATTACAGGGTCAAAACTCCTAACGCAAATTTTCTGAAATCTGAGCCGATCAGATTTCATCCAAAAAACAATGCAATCCTGCAAATTAGCAATTTCGAACACAGGCCGGCATGGAATGAAGATCTAAACGATAACGAATATAGAGGCATACTTGAAATAAGAGAGGATGAAGACAATCTGATCGTTATCAATGAAATAGCACTCGAAGATTATCTAAAAGGACTGGGAGAGGTCTCCAACTCAGAGGAACCTGAGAAGATTAAGGCCATTATGATTGCAGCACGAACCTATGCAAAGTATTACATGGACATAGATGAAAAGTTCCCGGGAAAGCCATACAATCTGGATGATGATCCAAATGTAAGCCAGAAATATATTGGTTATGGCTTTGAAAAAAGAGCGGCACAGGTAGCTTTGGGGGTTGATGCAACAAAAGGTAAAGTAATAACATATGGTGGGGAAGTTGTTAAAACACCATTCTTCAATCAGAGTGACGGTGTAGCCACAAAAAGCGCATTGGAGGTCTGGGGATGGACTCATACGCCATATTTGAAAAGCGTTAGCGACACCACTTGTGATGGAGATGGTTTTCTAGGACACGGAGTCGGTTTAAGTGGTTGTGGAGCCAAAGGTATGGCTAAACAAGGTTCCGGTTATGAAGAAATCCTAAAACACTACTACACAGGCATTGAAATTGCGGACTTATACTAAAATTGGTATAAGAATGGCATGTTAACACTCGCAATCAATACGGCGTCTTCAGATACTGCAATCGCTCTTTTCGAGGAAGATGCATTAATTGCGCAAGATTCCTGGAAATCCGGGAATGACGAGGCTGAAAAAATAATGCCAAAAATAAAGGATCTACTTGGGAAAAGAGCTTTTGATGAAATTACCGAAGTCTTTGTAATAAAAGGCCCAGGATCATTTACTGGTCTTCGCGTAGGTGTTGCAGTGGCAAACACAATCGCTTATTTGAATGGAGCCGGTCTTTACGCAGTCTCGACTTTCGATTATTTAAGAATGCTCAGTGATTCAGCAATATTAGTGTATGCGGGGAGCAGGGGGGTCTATCTCAGTGAGCGAGGTAAGGAGGCAAGGATGATAAACATGGATGTGCTAAACAGTGAATTGGAAGCGCTAAATATTAAAGAAGTGCATGGAGATATATCCAATGAACAAAAATCCGAATTAAAGGCAAAATTCACAGAATACGATAAAAGTTTCGGGGAAATAATGCTTGATATTTTAATTCATCACAGGGCTAAGCCATTAACAATTGAGAAGATCGTAAAACCTTTATATATAAAAGCCCCCTCAATAACTCAAAGCAAAAAAATATGTTATACATAGTCTCAACTCCAATAGGTAACCTGGAAGACATAACTCTTCGGGCAATTCGCATTTTAAGTGAAGTCGATTATATTGCGGCTGAAGACACTCGACACGTTCAAAAGCTTCTAAATAAATACGAAATAAAGACAAATGTGCTGAGTTATCATTCACACAGTAGTAAATCTAAGTTGGAAAAAATTGTAGAACTCTTGAAAGAAGACAAAAGCATCGCACTCGTTTCCGATGCAGGAACACCTGGCATCTCTGATCCGGCATATGGATTGATTCAAAGGGCGATCGAAGAGAATATTGATATATCGCCCATACCTGGACCATCAAGTTTACTGGCAGGCCTGGTGATAAGCGGAAAACCAATGAATCAATTCTTGTATTTGGGATTTCTTCCTGTAAAAAAGGGGCGACAGACACTTCTGAAGTCACTAAATGATGAAAAACGTACGATAATAATATTTGAATCTCCACACAGATTGCTTAAAACCCTAAATCAACTTCAGGAATATTTGGGTGATAGGGATATAGCTGTTTGCAGAGAGCTTACAAAAATCTACGAGGAGGCACTTCGCATGAAAATATCACAAGCAATCGAGCATTTCACAGTTAAAAAGCCAAAAGGAGAATTTGTATTGGTGATTTGATCAACTCAAAGATGCTTTACCGCTTCATAGATCCAACTGCTTGTATTAGTGCTGTCATGAATATCCTCGACCGGAGGGTAGCTTTCTATTTTCCCTATAACACCGGCAGAAACAGTAGTTTGTACGGTTATATCAGGAAACTCTCCGGGATATTCTTTAGCAGCTTGCTCTGATAAATTTAAAGTCATGACTATAGTTACTGAGGGATGAATTTGTACATCTTTTTCAGCGTAAGCCTTATATGGGTCTTCTACAGGGTTAATGATAAACCGTAATTCCTTTATACTTATTCTCATGGGAGAAATTGGAATGAATTGAGAAGTAGAGCTGTTGTGCTTAAATTCTACATCTTTATCTGCCTGTTTGGGGACCGAAAGTTCAAAAGTATGACCTTGTTTCTCTACAAGGGCCTTAACATCTCTCAATTTTATTGCACCGGTTGTAGGATACAATTTCACGTCATTTACGGCATCCTTGGAGCAATTGAATTCTTTTACGCAGCTAAAAACATCGATTAGCCCATTTT
>JAQBYK010000114.1 GCA_027622635.1 bacterium | reverse complement strand
ATTTCATTTGCGAGCAATCTCTATATGGAAAAATCTTGCGGAGCGTCTTTAAGATTATTTTGATCGATGTTGATTCTGGATAAGGCCCAAAATATTCAAATTTACCTGGAATGTTTTTACGTGTTGTTCCGATTTTATATGCTCCATTTAAATCCACATAAATATATTTGTAAAATTTGTCGTCTTTAAGATTTATATTATATGGAGGTTTATATCTTTTGATTAATTCCGATTCTAAAAGCAAAGCTTCAATCTCATTTTTTACGACAATGTGTTCGATCTTATGGATTTTGGAAACTAATGCTCGGGTTTTAGGATCCAAAAGATCTTCATTTGCAAAATAACTCGAAACACGGCTTTTTAAATTGATGGCTTTGCCAACATAGACAACTTTTTTGGAAGAATTCCTGAAGATATAAACTCCGGGTGATTGAGGAAGGTCTTTATACATAGTTAATCTCTTTTGGCTTGCCTTAGTGCTTCTGCTGTATATGATTTTGTGTCTTTCATTAAGTCTAAAACTGTTCCTTTGAACATTATTTCTCCGCCATATTTGCCACCTTCAGGACCGAGGTCGATTATCCAGTCTGCATACCTTATAACGTCAAGGTTGTGTTCGATGACTAGTACTGTGTTTCCTCTAATTACTAGTCTTTTGATTATGGCTATTAGTCTTTCGAGGTCTGCAAAGTGTAAGCCTGTTGTTGGTTCATCGAGTATGTAAAATGTTTTTCCTGTTGGCCTTTTTGAAAGTTCAGATGCAAGTTTTATTCTTTGAGCTTCTCCACCGCTTAAAGTTGGAGCTGGTTGTCCGAGTTTTAAATAACCTAATCCCACATCGTGTAAAGTTGATAGCCTTTGTACTATTTTTGGATGATTTGCAAAAAACTCAAGAGCAGATTCAACTGTCATGTCTAAAATTTCTGAAACATTCTTGCCTCGGAATTCCACTTCTAAAGTTTCTCTGTTATATCTTTTGCCAGCACAGATTTCGCAATCGATGTAAACATCGGGCATAAATTGCATTTCAATCTTGATTTGACCATCTCCTTGGCATGCTTCGCATCTGCCTCCTTTTACGTTAAATGAAAATCTGCCAGGTTGATATCCTCTTATTTTTGCGGCTTCTGATTGTGAAAAAAGCGCCCTGATATCATCAAATACTTTTGTATAAGTTGCTGGATTGCTTCTTGGAGTTCTACCTATTGGATTTTGATCAATGTTTATTACTTTATCAATTTGATTTGCTCCAATAATGCCGTCATTTTTGGCTGGAGCTTCGTCATTTTTGAGGTCAAGTTCTTGTCTTAACATTTTATTGATGGTGTCATTGACTAGGGTTGACTTGCCCGATCCGGAAACGCCAGTAATACATACAAATCTATTTAAAGGGATTTCAACATCAATATTTTTCAAATTATTACCTGAACAATTCAAAACTTTGATTGAATTTTTGGGACTGCGTGTGGTATCAAAACCTTTTAGGTCTTCTTTTGATAAATGCTTTTTGATATCGACTTTTTTACGGCCTGAAAGATAGGCGCCGGTGAGGGAATTCTTGTTTTGCATGATTTCTGAAGGTGTTCCCATTGCGGTTATGGTTCCGCCAAAAAGGCCGGCGCCGGGTCCGAAATCTATAATATAATCTGATTCGAGCATTGTTTGTTCATCGTGTTCTACAACAAGTACAGAGTTTCCTAAATCTCTTAGGTTCTTTAGTGTCTTGATTAATCTTGCGTGATCTCTTGGGTGTAGTCCAATTGAAGGTTCGTCTAAAACATAAAGTATGCCTGAAAGTTTAGATCCGACTTGCGAAGCAAGTCGGATCCTTTGTGCTTCGCCGCCTGCTAATGTTGCTGATGTTCTTGAGATAGTAAGATATGTGAGTCCGACATCAATTAGAAATTCAAGTCTAGCTGTTATTTCTAGTATGATTGCTTTTCCTATTTCAGCTTCCTTGGCCGAAATGGTTTTTGCAATTTCTTTTATCCATACTAAGGCCTCTTTTGTAGATAACTCAGAAACCTCGGCAATATTTTTTCCCATTATCGTTACTCCTAATGCACTTTTATTTAATCTTGTTCCAATGCATGTCGGGCAATCTTCCTTTATCATGTATTTTTGGATTTCGCTTCTGATATATTCAGAGTTTGTTTCGTGATATCTTCTTTCTAAGTTTGGAACGACCCCTTCAAATTTGGCTTCATAAGTTTGTCCTTTGTGCTTTACTGAGAATTTTTCATTTTTTGTTCCATAAAGTAGTATATTTAAGTTCTCTTTTGGTAGTTTTTGGACTGGCCGATTTAGGTCAATACCATATTTCCTTGAAACGCTTTCAACAATTGATCTATTCCACGTTTGTTTGTCCATTAGCGATGCCCATGGAATTATTCCGCCTTCTAATACGCTAATCTCTGGCGCTAAGATTGATCTTTCTTCTATTTTTAATTTTGTTCCAAGCCCTGTGCAGTCTTCGCATGCCCCGTGTGGTGAGTTAAAGGAAAAGCTTCTTGGAGCGATTTCTGGCATAGCGATATTGCATACAGGACAGGCAAATCTTTCGCTATATAAATGGTCTTCCATCTTTTCAGGAAATTCGGGAAATTCAAATGATGCATCTAAGACTTCGCTTATTATTACGTATCCATTTGCTAGTGATAGACCGCTTTCGATTGATTGTGAAAGTCTGCTTCTTGAATCATCAGAAAGTATAATTCTATCAACTAAAACATCTATATTATGTTTGTTTGTCTTTATAAGATTAATTTCTGTATCGAGTGGATATATTTTTCCATCTACTCTAACTTTTGAAAAGCCTTGTTTCATCAGGTTTGAGAAAAGTTGCGAATATTCCCCTTTTCTATCTTTTATTATTGGGGAAAGTATTAGTATGCGTTTGTTTTTCTTACCATTTTTCTTGTTTTCCATTATCGCATTTACCATTTGATCAATTGTCATATGGGATATTTCTCTATGGCAATTTGGACAATGTGGATGGCCTATTCGTGCGAAAAGTAACCTTAAGTAGTCGTAAATTTCTGTAACAGTTCCTACTGTTGATCTTGGGTTATGTGATACTGTTTTTTGATCAATTGCGATTGCCGGTGATAATCCGTCGATAGATTCTATTTCTGGCTTTTTCATAACACCAAGAAATTGTCTCGCATATGAAGAAAGTGATTCAACGTATCGTCTTTGTCCTTCCGCATAGATTGTATCCATGGCTAAGGATGATTTACCCGAGCCAGATACTCCAGTAAATATTACTAGTTTGTTTTTGGGAATATCTACGTTGATGTTTTTTAAATTGTGTTCCCCCGCACCTTTGATGCTGATGTATTGATCCATAAACTAGAGAATTTTAGCATACTTTCGGGTCTTGTTTGGTACTGGGAATTAGAAAATCAGGAAATTAGAAACCAGACAATTGTAAGCCAGTGTCTATTCCATCAAAATCAATTGAATCTAGTTCTTCTTCGATTTGTGTTGTGCTGTCAGAATTACCAAGAGCCTCTATTTCATTGATTATCGGATCGGTTGAAATGTCAGTTGTTTCTTCTGTTACCGCAGGTGGTTGTGTAATTTCTACAGCTTCCGTTGGTATTTCGACAACCGCTGGGGCTTCTTCTACTGGAGCACTTTGTTTTGTGAAAATTAGGAAATAGTAAGCGGCTGCTGTGATAGCCAAGATTAAAGCACCGCCAATTACTGCAATTAGTGGGTAACTGGGCTTCTTTTTAACCACTTCATTGTTTAAGCTGTCTGAAAAGTTTTCTGCAGTCGGTATTGTACTAGA